>JAJYDI010000021.1 GCA_021777635.1 Pseudomonadota bacterium | reverse complement strand
GGTCGGCATGCTCAACATGACCGACGAGGCCGGCGAGGACACCAAGCTGATCGCGGTACCGACGTCGAAGGTGTTCAACGGCTACGCCCACATCAGCGACATCAACCAGGTGTCGGGCCACTGGCTGGAGCGCATCGGCCACTTCTTCGAGCATTACAAGGATCTCGAGAAGGGCAAGTGGGTGAAGCTGTCGGGCTGGGGCGATGCCGCGGCCGCGCGCGCCGAGATCGAAGCCAGCGTGGCGCGTTTCAACGCGGCGCCGACCCGGCCCAACTTCTGATCGGTTCGGAACCTCGGCAGCACCTGGCAGCAACACCGTGCGATCGGCGCGCCGCCGCGTCCGCGCCGCGGCATCAGCCGGCGGCGAACCGCCGGGCCCGCTCGTGCGTCGTGACCAGGCCCGGCCACACGGTCTCGATCACATCGGCATGGCGCCGCCACTTCTCCGGGTCCGGCGGCGACACCGCGTAGCGCGCCAGCGGCAATGCCGTCGGCGGCGGCAGATCCCAATCCAGATCCAGGGCCTGGCACAGGCGCAGGATTTCCGTGGCCGGATCATCGAGCAGGCTCTCGTAGCGAGCCACGCAACGACGCTCGGCGGGCAAGGCGTCGAGATCGTCCAGCAGCAGCCGGGTCGTGCTCTCCCATTGCGCGGCGACGATCTCGGGCAGCGACTTGCCGGCCAGCGCGCGCCAGCCGGGCGTCAGCAGCATCGACCAGGCAGGCCCCTGCCAATCCGGCAGCTGGGGGTAGGTGCAAAATCGGCCCGATTGCCAGGCCTCGATCATGCTGCTCAGCACCGGGCGCGGATCGCGGTGGAGATAGACGAAGCGCGCCTCCGGAAAAATGCGCGCCAGGAACGGGACACGCAGCGCGTTCTTCGGGGTTTTTTCCAGCATGCGGACGCGGCCCGCTGCCGGCGGATCGCCATCGCGATCGCGCAGCTCGGCACGGAATCGCTCGCGCAGCGCATCGGCCAGCCCGGGCGCCACCGCGGTCGCGTCGAGACGATTGGAGTCGTAACCGCGCTGCGCGGGATGCAGCTCCGCGATCCCTTCCATCAGCGCATGACTTTCGCGGCCGATCGTGCACAGCCCGCGGGCGCGCGCCAGCGTCTCGAACAGCAGCGTCGAGCCCGATCGCGGCGGTGACACGATGAAGATCGGCCGATCGAACACGGCATCCGCGCTGCCGGCGACGGCCCGCGCCGCGGGCTTTGCCTGCGGCGCACGCGGCTCGTCGGCGCCCGGCTGATCCTGGCGATCGGCCAGCGCCACCTTCAGCACCATCGACCGCAAGGTGGGCATGAACTGGGTCCCGTTGACCAGCTGCAACGGCGCCGCGAGCGGCTGCAGTGACGCGATCAGGGCATCGATCGCGGCTCGATAAGCGGCCCAGCCCTCGCGTTCGCTGCCGTACTGCGACCACAGCGCCTGCCAGGTGGTCACGAAGCGCGCCGCCAGCTGCTGCACGACCGGCGCCTGCGGATGCGGGCGCAGATCACCCAGCAGGAAACCGATATGGTCGCGCAGCTCCCACGGCGTCATCACCTGCGGCACGTTCATCGTCTCGAAGCGCAACCCGGGCCGGCTGTCGGCGACCGGCGCATGCGGTTGCGCCTGCCAGCCGGGACGCTGATCGCGCCCGGGTGCCCGGCCCTGCCCGACCAGGTCCCAGAACGCCTCGCTGCCGACGGTGTCGGCGACCAGATGGATGCGTTCGTCGTCCGCCGCGTTGATGACGCGATGCTCGCGCCAGGTATCGAAGATCCAGCATTCGCCGGCTGCCATGTTCACCTCGGCGTCGCCGCAGATGAAACGCACGCTGGGCCGGGTCAGGACCGGCACGTGCACACGCACGCGATCGCGCCAGTAGTAGTTGATGTCGGCGTGCGGCGTCACCTCCGCCTGTCCCGACAATTTCATCAGGCGCGTGCGACCCCAGACCGCGCCCAGACGCGCCAGGACCTGCATCAGGTACGGGCAGCGGTCGAGCCATGGCGTGGGTCGCATCGGCCCGGCGATGCTGTCGCTGTCGGGATCGCCGTGCGCGGAGATCAGGGGCAGCGCGAAGTTGCCCGGAAACCCCTGTGGGTGCGGTCGCCAGGGCTGATCGCCGAGCGCACGGACCTCGGATGCCAGCCGCGCGGCGTCAAACTGCAGCGGCAGCTGGACGAACGGTACCTGCAACTTCATCGCGAGCGCCCCTCGTGCACCGGCCTGGACTCGACCACGATTTCCCTCACTCCGGACGATAGACCTCGCCGCCCGCGCGGCGGAACTCGGCCGCCTTGGCGGCCATGCCTTCGATCAGGGCCTCGCCTGCGCCGATGCCGTGCGTGGCAGCGTACTCGCGCACGTCCTGGGTGATCTTCATCGAGCAGAATTTCGGCCCGCACATCGAGCAGAAGTGCGCCGACTTGTGCGCGTCCTTGGGCAGGGTTTCGTCGTGGAAATCCCTGGCCTTGTCCGGATCGAGGCCGAGATTGAACTGGTCGTCCCAGCGGAACTCGAAGCGTGCCTTGCTCAAGGCGTTGTCGCGCGCCTGCGCGCCGGGGTGGCCCTTGGCGAGATCCGCGGCATGCGCGGCGATCTTGTAGGCGATGATGCCGTCGCGCACGTCCTGCTTGTCGGGCAGGCCGAGATGCTCCTTGGGCGTGACGTAGCAGAGCATCGCGGTGCCGTACCAGCCGATCATGGCCGCGCCGATGGCGCTGGTGATGTGGTCGTAACCGGGCGCGATGTCGGTAGTCAGCGGGCCGAGCGTGTAGAACGGCGCCTCGCCGCACTTCTCCAACTGCCTGTCCATGTTCTCCTTGATCAGGTGCATCGGCACGTGACCGGGGCCTTCGATCATCACCTGCGCATCGTGCTTCCAGGCGACCTGCGTCAGCTCGCCGAGGGTATCGAGTTCGGCAAACTGGGCGGCGTCGTTGGCATCCGCGATCGAGCCC
This sequence comes from Pseudomonadota bacterium, assembly GCA_021777635.1. Next base: position 13,437 of record JAJYDI010000021.1, on the reverse strand, counting down.
GGGCGCAGACCGTCGCCCAGCGAGAACGCCACATCGTAGGCCTTCATGATGTCGCAGATGTCCTCGAAGTGCCCGTAGAGGAAGCTCTCCTTGTGGTGCGCCAGGCACCACTTGGCCATGATCGAGCCGCCGCGCGAGACGATGCCGGTGACGCGCTTCGCGGTCAGCGGAATGAACGGCAGGCGCACGCCGGCGTGGATGGTGAAGTAGTCCACGCCCTGCTCGGCCTGCTCGATGAGGGTGTCGCGGAACAGCTCCCAGGTGAGGTCCTCGGCGACGCCGCCGACCTTCTCCAGCGCCTGGTAGATCGGCACCGTGCCGATCGGCACCGGGCTGTTGCGCAGGATCCATTCGCGGGTTTCATGGATGTGCCTGCCGGTGGACAGGTCCATCACCGTGTCGGCGCCCCAGCGAATCGCCCAGACCATCTTCTCCACTTCCTCGGCGATCGAACTCGAGAGCGCGGAGTTGCCGATGTTGGCGTTGATCTTCACCAGGAAGTTGCGGCCGATGATCATCGGCTCGGATTCCGGGTGGTTGATGTTGCTGGGGATGATGGCGCGGCCACGAGCCACCTCGTCACGCACGAATTCCGGCGTAATGCGCGCCGGGATCGCCGCGCCGAAAGATTGCCCGGAATGCTGGCGCAGCAGACCGCTGTCGGCCAGCGCCTCCAGCCGCTGCTGCTCGCGGATGGCGACGAACTCCATTTCCGGGGTGACGATGCCGCGGCGCGCGTAGTGCATCTGCGTCACGTTGGCGCCGGCTTGCGCGCGGCGCGGGCGCGGCAGGTGCGGGAACCTCACCGCCGCCAGCTCGGCCGCCTCGGCATGACGCCGCGCAAAGGTCGAGCTGCGCGCCGCCAGGGGTTCGCTGTCGCCCCGCGCCCCGATCCAGCCGTGGCGCAGCGGCGGCAGGCCGGCCGCCAGATCGACGCGATAGTCGGGATCGGTGTACGGACCCGAGGTGTCGTAGACCGCGAGCGCGGGGTTGGATTCGGCGCCGAACGTGGCCGGGGTGGCCGACTGCGCGACTGCACGCATCGGCACGCGCAGGTCGGGCCGGCTGCCGGCGACATAGATCCGGGCCGAGCCGCGCAGCGGTTCGGTCACCGCAGCCGACAGTGCCTCGGTCGCACGCAGCAATTCGGAAGCAAGGGCGTTCATGGGCATCGTCCTGGTGGCGGCGGACGAAGCGGCGGCATCGGGTGACCCCGACGAAGCTCCCTACGCCGGAATGAGCCGGATCAGGTTCGAAGGGTCTCTCTCAGCCTGCGATGGACAGGCACCCCCGCTTCCGTCCTCTATTCAAGCACGAAGCGGATGCGGCCGGCGAGCCGCCGGTCAGCGCGGCGCGTAGGCGCGCAGGAACATCTCCACGGCCGCGACCACGTTGGCGCGCACTTCGCGCTCGATGGTCTCGAGGCAGTCGCCCTCGCAGCCGAACAGGCGTCTGAGGTGCATGTCGCCCTTGAGCAGGGCCAGAAACTGCACCGCCGCCCGATGCACGTCGGGGATATCCAGCTCGCCCCCGGCGACGGCAGCCTCGAGGAACTGCTCCATCAGCGCATGACCGCGCGCCGGACCTTCCTCCCACAGCAGCTGACCGAGGCGCGGGTTGCCCTCGCGGCAGTCGCTGACGATGGCCCGCCACGTGCCGATGGCCTCGGCGCTGACCATCGCGTCGGCATGCGCCTGGGCGATCTGCAGCAGCGCGGCGCGGATGCCGCCGCCATTGGCGTGGAACAGCGCATCCGGGATCAGCGCCTGGCAGCGGGCCCGGATGGCCTCGCGAAACAGGCGGTCCTTGTCGCCGAAGTGGCTGTAGACGGTGAGCTTGGAAACGCCGGCTTCCGCCGCCACCGCGTCCATGCTGGTGCCTTCGTAGCCGTGCTGCACGAACAGCTGCTTTGCGGCCTCGAGTATGGCCAGCCGCTTGCCCATGTCCTTGGGCCGGCCAGGGCCGCAGGGACGAGCGGGATCGACGGGCTTGCTTGCCGGGTTCATGCTGATTATTATACGATCAAGTTCACTAATAATCCAGCGCGGTACCCAAGCCGCCGGCCCCGATGCCATGACCGCAGCCGAACTCGTGCTCAACCCCGCGTATCGCCACGCGCAACGCAACTTTGCCGTCTGGCTGGACGCGACCGACGGCGTGCGTCGTCACGCATTCAGCGCACGCGCGGCACTGCGCGCATTGAGCGCGGTGGAGCGCAGCCGTCTGGCGCGCTGGCTGGCCTGGCTGGGTGTCAGCGAAGCGCTGCGCGACAAACTGCCGCTGGGTGAACGACTGCTGCATCTGGATGCCACCCTGGCGCGCGCGGTGATGGCGGCCAGCCGTCGCCTGCCGCAGCGCAGCGGACGCGATGCACGCTTCGAGATGACGTCCGTCAATCGCGCCGGATGACCTCCGGCACTGCGCAGACGGCCTGCGCTGAGGCAGTTTCGCGTTGCCGCTGCCGACACCTGCGCCTATGCTTTGCGTCTTCCCGCGCCGCAAGTGAACCTGCTCATGACCCTCGATTTCGCCCAAGCCCGCCAGACCATGGTCGAAAGCCAGGTGCGCACCTGGGATGTGCTCGACCCGCGCGTGCTCGACGTGCTGTCGCGCGTGCACCGCGAGGATTTCGTGCCGGCGGCGCATCGCGCGCTGGCATTCGCCGATCTCGAGCTGCCACTCGGCCATGATGAAGTCATGATGAAACCGGTGGTCGAGGGACGCCTGCTGCAGGCGCTGGCGCTGCAACCGGGCGACGAGGTCCTGGAGATCGGCACCGGCTCGGGCTTCCTCACCGCCTGCCTGGCGACGCTGGCGCGCCGTGTCATCAGCGTGGATCTGCACGGCGATTTCGTCCATGCCGCGCAGACCCGACTACTGGCCGCCGGGCTGGGCAATGTCGAACTGGTGGTCGCCGAGGCGGTGTGCGGTTTCGTGCCCGGGCGCCGTTTCGACGCCATCGCCGTGACCGGTGCCCTGTACCGTATTCCCGAACGGTTCCTCGACTGGCTGCGCCCGGGCGGCCGCCTGTTCGCCATCCGCGGCGAGTCGCCGGCGATGCAGGCGGTGCGGGTGCAGGACAGCGGCGCCGGCCGTTTCAGCGAAGAGAGCCTGTTCGAGACCGATCTGCCCTATCTCGCGCATGCCGCACCGCCGCCGCGCTTTGCCCTCTGAGCACCCTCGAATTTCCAAGGAATCCGCCCCATGAGCCGTCCGATGATCCGCACGCTGCTGCCTTTCGCCGTGGCCCTGGCGCTGTTGCCGGGCCTGGCCGGTGCGGAAGACCTGCTGCAGGCCTATCAGCAGGCGCGTGACTCCGACCCGGTGCTGGCGCAGGCCGGAGCGCAGCAGCGCGCCACGCAGGAGGGCATCACCCAGGCACGCGCGCTGCTGCTGCCTCAGATCGCCGCCAGTTACAGCTATTCCAAGAGCCACGGCACTTCCAGCAGCACGCAGCCGTTCAGCACCAATACCGGCTTCCAGATCTTCAATTTCACGTCGTCGAGCAGCAATTACGGCACCACCCTGCAAGGCACGCTCAGCCAGACTCTGTTCGATTTCTCCAAGTGGTCCAACTACAAATCGAGCAAGGCGCTAGCCGCCAGCCAGGACGCCAGCTACGAGTCGCAAGCGCAGAACCTCTACCTGCGCGTGGCCACCGCCTACTTCGCCGTGCTCACCGCGCGCGACCAGCTGAGCTTTGCCGAGTCCAACGAAAAAGCCCTGGCCAGCCAGCTCGACCAGGCCCAGCAGCGTTTCAATGTCGGTCTTGCGGCGATCACCGATGTCAACCAGGCCAAGGCCCAGCACGATGCCGCGGTCGCCACCGTGATCAGCTCGCGCAATGCCCTCGACGATGCCCGCGAAGCGCTGACCCAGATCACCGGCAAGCCGGCCACCGATCTGCGCGTGCTGCGCAACGATATTCCGATGCTGCCGCCGACACCCAGCGATCAGGAGGCCTGGGTCAACCAGGCACTGGCGCAGAACCCGGCCCTGCTGGCGCAGCAGCAGCAGGTGCGCTCGGCCAATGACAGCATCAGCGCCGCCCGCGCCGGCCATCTGCCGACCCTTTCGGCTCAGCTCACCTACACCCGCGCACCGGGCTGGGGCGACCAGACGTCCCGGCTCGGCGGCATCGGCGCCTACCACACCAACAACATGAGCCGCGACACCGCGATCGGCGTGGTACTGAGCGTGCCGATCTTCAGCGGCGGCGCCACGCAGTCGCGCGTGCGTCAGGCGATCGACCAGCGCGACGTGCAGCAGGACGTGCTCGAGCAGGACCGTCGCGCGCTCGTTCGCAATACCCGCAACGCCTATCGCTCGATCATCGCCGGCATCAGCAGCGTCGAGGCCAACCGCCAGGCGGTGGTCTCGGCCCGGAGCTCGCTGGATGCGACCCAGGCCGGCTACGAGGTCGGCACCCAGACCATCGTCGATGTGCTGCTGGCTCAGCAGACGCTGTTCCAGGCCGAGAGCGCCTATTCGCTGGCGCGCCACTCGCTGGTGATCAACCAGCTCACGCTCAAGGCCGACGCCGGCACGCTCGGCTACAAGGATCTCGAACAGGTCAACGCGTTGCTGAAGTAACCGGCGGCATCCGGACGGCATCGCCGCAGCGGCCTTTGCGCAGCAGCTGCTCGATCGGCGCCAGCGTCGCCGCCAGCGCACCGCGACCCTGGGCGATCACCCTCATCCCGGCCATGCCGGCCTGCTCGCGGGCCGGCGGGTCCGCCAGCCAGTCCAGGAGCGCCGGAGCCAGTCCGGCGATATCGGCGATACGGCGCGCGGCGCCTGCGGCCAGCAGTGCGTCGGTGATCTCCTCGAAATTGAACGTGTACGGACCGACCAGCACCGGCACCGCCAGGGCCGCCGGTTCCAGCACATTGTGGCCTCCGATCGGCGCCAGGCTGCCGGCGACGAACGCGACCTCGGCGGCGGCGTAGAAATCCAGCAGCTCGCCCAGCGTGTCGATCACGAAGCACTGGGTCGACAGCTCCGGCAACCGGTCCGACTGGCGCGTGGCCACCACAAAGCCGAGGCTGCGCGCCGCCTGCTCGACCGGACGGAATCGTTCGGGATGCCGCGGAGCGATCAGCAGCAGCGCATCCGGCATCCGCCGCATCACGGCCCGGTGGGCCTGCAGCACGGCCAGCTCCTCGGGCTCGTGGGTGCTGGCCGCAACCCATACCGGGCGCGCGCAACCCCAATGCCGGCGCATCGCCGCCCCGGCACGCTGCGCGGCGAGCGGCGGCGGCATGTCGTACTTGAGATTGCCGACGACGCTGATGCGTGCGGCCGGCACGCCCAGTTCGCCGTAGCGCTGGGCGTCGGCGCGCGTCTGCGCGGCGACATGGGCCACGCTGCGCAAAGCCGTGCGGATCAGCGTGCGCCCCGGCCAGTAGCCGCGCATCGAACGCTGCGACAGCCGCGCGTTGGCAATCACGATCGGCACGCGCGCGCGCGCGCAGGCGGCGTAGAGATTGGGCCAGATCTCGGTCTCGACGATCACCCCGAGGCAGGGCCGCACCCGGGCCAGGAAGCGGCGCACCGCACCGGGCAGGTCGTATGGCAGATAGACGTGCAGCACGCGTGCGCCGAACAGCTGGCGCACGCGCGCCGAACCGGTCGGCGTCACCGTGGTCAGCAGCAGGGGACGCTCGGGATGCTGCGCCAGCAGCGCTTCGACCAGCGGCACCGCCGCATTGACCTCGCCGACCGAAACGGCGTGCACCCACATCGCACCGGCGACCGGCGGGGGATCGAAGAAACCGAAGCGCTCGCGCCAACGGCCGAAGTAGTCGTGGTAGCGCACGCCGCGCGCGGCCAGCCGCAGCATCACCAGCGGCGTCAGCAGATACAGGGCCAGGGTGTAGAGAAGACGCGGCAGCACGGCGCTCGCTCGCAGCAGGCGCGGCAGTATAGCGGCGCGGCAACGGTCACCCGGCCGCGAAGGGAGCCTGCGGCCGCTGGCGCATGGCCCGGTGCTACCATCGCGGCGCATGCCGTCGTCGTCCCGCTTGCCCGTCCCCCGCCGCCTGCTGGCGCCGCGCCACTGGCCGGCGTGGATCGGCGTGGCCGCCATCCGCGCGGTCGCGGCCTTGCCCTATCCGATGCTGCTGACACTGGGCGGCGCGCTCGGTCATCTCGCTGCACCGTTGCTGCCCGCGCGGCGTCGCGTCGCCGCGCGCAATCTGGCGCTGTGCTTTCCCGAACTCGACGCCGGCGCGCGCGCGCGGCTGCTGGCGGCGAATCTGCGCGACCTCGGCTGCATGCTGGCGGAGTTCGCGCTGGGCTGGATGGGCAGCGACGCCGCGCTGGCGCGCGTGCCGCTGACCATCGACGGACTGGAGCATCTCGCCGCGGCGCGTGCCGCCGGACACGGCGTGCTGCTGGTCGGCGGCCATTTCTCGCACCTCGAGCTCTGCGCCCGGCTGGTCTCGCAGCGCATCCGCATCGCCGGCATGTACCGGGTGATGGACAACCCGGTGTTCGAACACGTGGTGCTGCAGGCGCGTCTGCACTACGCCGATGCGATGTTCACCCGCGAGCAGTTGCGCGCGACGGTGAAGTACCTGCGCGGTGGCGGCACGGTCTGGTACGCGCCCGACCAGGACATGCGCGGCAAGGATCACGTGTTCGTGCCGTTCTTCGGCGTGCCGGCGGCAACCATTCCCGCGACGCATCACCTGGCCCGGCTGTCCGGCGCCGCGGTGCTGCCGTTCGCGCACCGGCGCCTGCCCGGCGGCGGCTACGCGATCCGCATCGAGGCACCGCTCGCGGACTTTCCCGGCGTCGACGCGATCGCCGACACCGCACGCGTCAACGCCGCGATCGAGCGGATGGTGCGCGCGGCGCCGGAGCAGTACCTGTGGGTGCACAAGCGCTTCAAGACGCGCCCGCCCGGCGCCGCACCGATCTACTGATCGCGGGCGGCGCGGCGGGCGGCGTGCACGCGTGCCTCGTGCAGCTTGGCGTACTTGAGGAACACGTAGTAGGCGCCGGTCGCCGCGCTGATGAAGCCGGCCCAGCCGTTGAGCAAATAGCGCTTGCCGAGATACTGGCGCAGGAAGAACACCGGCGGATAGAGCAGCATGCGCGTGCGCACGAAACGCACGCGCTGCGCCTGCTTGTGCGCGACCAGCCCGCTCGAATAGGCGTTGATCTTGGCCACCTTGGTGGCGATGTCAGGCTCGCCGTAGTGCAGGAACACCGCCCGGCGCAGCGTGCGCAGCGGGGCGTCGCTGACCGGAGCGGCGTGCACCGGCACGGGGTTCATGCGAACGCGGCGGCGATCGAACAGCCGCAGGTGCGTGTTGATCCGGCTGCCGCGGTGCTGGAACGCCCAGAACATCAGCTCGCGCCGCGGCAGGCGAAAGCCGGCGACACGCGGCGCCACCAGCGCGGCCTCGATCGCGCCGCGTGCCTGCGGCGTCAGCGCCTCGTCGGCGTCCAGCAGCAGCACCCAGTCGTGCGCGGCGAGATCGATCGCGCGCTGCTTCTGCGGTCCGTAGTTGTCGAAGGCGTGCGCCGCGACCCGGGCACCGTGCGCCGCGGCGATCGCCAGCGTGACGTCGGTCGAGCCCGAATCGAGAACCACGATTTCGTCGGCAAAGGCCGCCGAATCGAGACAGCGCGCCAGCGTGGCGGCGTTGTTGAACGTGGTCACCACCAGCGACAGCGGCTCACGCGCCATGCGCATCCTCCCGCGTGTCCGCAGGCGCCAGCAGGGCCCCGACCCAGAGCGCCAGCAGCCAGAAAAACAGCAGCCCCCACCATGCCGAGTAGAAGGCCAGCGAGGTGTTGAGCGGAAACACCGCCGCACCCAGCGCCACGGTCGCCGGCCAGGCGCGCGCGCGCGCCGCGGTACCGGCACGCCACCAGGCGCGCACCGCCGCGACGACACCGGCCAGCCACAGCGCGAAGCCGGCGGCACCGGTTTCACTGAGCACCTCGAGCACGATCTGGTGCGCGTGGAACGCGCCTTCATCGGAGCCCGGGTGCACGAACGGATCGCCCGGCCGCGCGTAGGCCGGATAGGCGTAACGGAAGCCGCGCACGCCGACACCGGTCAGCGGATGCGCCGCGATCATGCGCAGCGTGGTCCCCCACAGGCTCAGCCGGTAGGACAGCGCGGCATTCAGGCCCTGCTCCGAACCCGACAGCGCCAGCAGGGTGCGACCCATGCGCGCATCGAACCGGTGCGAGGTCTGCCACGCCACGGCCATGCCCGAAACCGCGATCACCGCCAGCGCCGCGGATCCGAGCAGAAAGCGCCGCGGCGAGGCCGCCTCGCGCCAGAGAAACGCCAGCGTCACCACCGCGTAGGTGATCCACGCCGCGCGCGATCCGGCCAGCAGGATCGGACCGAGCAGGAACAGGAAGGCAAGGCCCAGTCCGCGCCGCCCGAATCGCCGTCGCACGGTCTCGAACAGGAACGGCGCCAGCACCGCCAGCACCTGGCCGAGCTTGGGATCACCGGCGCCGAAGATGCCGGTCAAGCGATGCGGCTCCGGCGCCCCGCGCAGGCTCCAGCCGGTCAGGGCCTGGATCCAGGCATCGGCCGTCCACAGCGCCGCCAGCGTCGCGACGGCGGTCGTCAGCGCCCGCACGCGGCCCTCGCCGCGCAGCGCCCAGGCGGCATAGAGCATCAGCGGCAGATAGCGCAGCAGCGCCAGCACGGTCAGTGCGCTGCGTCCGGGCGCAACGGCCGCAACCAGCGACAGCACGGCCGCCAGCACGTAGCAGGCCCACAATGCCAGCGCGAGACGCGCAGCGGGCGTGGCGAGCAGGGCGCGCGGGTCGCGCGCCAGCACGACCGCGGCAGCGACGATGCAGGCCAGCACGCCCGCTTCGGCACTGCGTGCGAACGGCAGCAGCGCGAGAATCGCCCACAGCGGCAGCAGCGGCGAACGCAGCGCGGCGATCGGCCGGGCACGCAGCGGAACGGAATCGGTCATGGCGGCGCGCGCAACGGGGACGCGCGATTGTACGGCGCGCCTGCGATGCGCAGGGTCATCGTCGCGCGCGGCGTCCGCTCAGTCGCTCGGCGCGGCGGCCAGTTCGGCGTACAGCTCCAGCGTCGCCCGCTGCATGTCGTCGAGCCGGTAGCGGGTGAGCGGCGCGATCGGCGGCGCCAGTCGCAGCAGCTCGGCGGCGCGCTCGACCAGCCGCTCGCGATCACCGGCCGGCACGCGCCCGGCCGGATACAGCTCGGCCAGCAGTTCGCCGACGCCGCCGTGGGCGTAGCCCAGCACCGGCCGGCACAGGGCCAGCGCCTCGATCACGGTACGGCCGAATGCTTCCGGTTGCGTCGACAGCTGCAGCACCAGATCGGATATCGCGTAGATGTCGCGCACGTCGGTGCGCGGCGGCGCCATCACCACCGCATCGGCAACGCCGCGAGCCGCCGCCAGATCGCGCAACTCCGCCCGATAGGCCTCGCGGCCGGTCTCGACCACGCCCAACAGCAGCAGGCGTGTGGTGATGCCGCGCGACTTCAGTGCGGCGACCAGCTCGATCGCCTCGGCATGGCCTTTCAACCGCGTGCCGCGGCCGGGCAGGGTCAGCAGCGGTGCGCCGGCCAGCGCCGGATACTCGGCGAAGAACGCCGAGCGCCAGGCCTCGTCGGCACGATGGCCGTAGGGAAACGCCGCGCGGTCGATGCCGCGCGGGATCACCCGGATGCGGGCTTGGTCAAGCTGCGGATAGTGCGCCAGCACGTAATCGCGCACCGTCTGCGAAACCGCGATCACGCGCTCGCCGCGCACCATCACGCCGCTGTAGATGCCGGGCGAATTGAGGCCGTGCACGGTGGTGACGAAATGCGGCTGCGGGTGCAGCCCGCGCAGCGCCAGCCGCGCCATCCAGGCCGGCAGACGGGAGCGCGCATGAACGACGTCGGGCTTGATCTCGGCCAGCAGCCGCTTCAGCGGCGCCACGTGCTGCAGCGTGCGCAACGACTTGCGGCCCAGATCCAGCGGCACGTGCTCGCTGCCCTCGGCGCGCAGCTGCTCGACCAGCCGGCCGCCGGACGAGATCACCAGCGACCAGTGCCCTGCGGCCACCAACGCGCGGCCGATCTCCAGCGTGCTGCGCTCGGCCCCGCCGCTGTCGAGCGCGGGGATCATCTGGACAACGGTCAGCCGCCGTCCGCTGGCGGTCGGGGCAGGCATCACGGGTGCGGGACGGACCGGACGATACATGGCGCCCGATACCAAGCAAGTTCGATGCCGGGATCAGCCGCGCAGCACGTAGTGCGCACCGCAATAGGGACAGACCGATTCACCGCCCTCGTCCTCGATCGGCAGGTAGACGCGCGGATGCGAGTTCCACAGCGTCATCCCCGGCATCGGGCACGCCAGCGGCAGGTCGGCGCGGGTCACCTCGTAACGCTGCTCGGCATTGGCGAGCCGCAACGCGGGCACGGCAGGATCGGATCGGGTCATGACGCATTCCGTCAGTCAGGCGCCCAGTGTAGCAAGGGCGCCTTGGCCACCGGCGACCGCGCCCACGCCCTCAGGGCGCGCCGGGCCCCGGTCCGTGGCTGCCCGCGAACAGACCGGCTCCGTCGCCACCGGGGAGGGAGATGGCGGCGGAGCCGGCGGGGCTTACTTCTTGCCGGCCATCGCGGCCATCGCCTTGGCGAAGGCGCCGGCCTCGTCGGCCTCGACGGTGATGCGCACGCGCACCGCATCGCTGACCATCGGCACGTAGGCGCCGACGCCGAACGCGCTGCGCCGGATCGTGGTGGTGGCGTTGAAGCCGATGGCCGGCGCCTTCAGCATCGGCTGCTCGCCGATCCGGTTCAGATGGACCGCCAGCGTCACCGGCCGGGTCACGCCGTGCGCGGTCAGTTCGCCGTCCACGGTCAGCTCGCCGGGCCTGGCGCCCGGAATCACCCGGGTGCTCTTGAACGTGACGTCCGGATATTTGGCGGCATCGAAAAAGTCGGGCAGCTTCAGGTGCTCGTCCAGCGCCGGCACATGGGTGTCCAGACCCGCCAGCGGCAGGGTCACCGTGACCGAGGAGCGGGCCGGATCGGCGGCGTCGTAGACCAGGGTGCCGCGGATGGTGTTGAAGTTGGCGCAGGGATTGGAGAAGCCGAAGTGGTTCCAGCAGAAACTGACCTGGGTGTGATTGGGATCGAGCGTGTAGGTCATCGGTGCGGCAAAGGCAGGCGCTGCGGCGAAGACGAGCGCGGCGAGCAGGGCATAACGGAAGGTGCGCATGACGGATGTCCTCGGTGAGGGATGCGGGCGGGTCAGGCGATTGAGCAGGCTTCGTCGAAAGTGAAGCGCGGGCTGCGCGGGAACAGGTCGCGGCTGGCGTCGCCGTAACCGATGTTGATCAGGAAATTGGACTGGACCGTGGTGCCGCTGAAAAATGCCGCGTCGACCCTGGCGTTGTCGAAACCCGACATCGGACCGCAGTCGAGGCCCAGCGAGCGCGCGGCGAGGATCAGGTAGGCGCCCTGCAGGGTACCGTTGCGAAACGCGGTGATTTCCGCCAGCGCCTTGTTGCCGGCGAACCAGCTGCGGGCGTCGGCGTGCGGAAACAGCTTGGGCAGGTGCTCGTAGAACGCCGCGTCGGTGCCGACGATCGCGGTCACCGGCGCGGCCAGGGTCTTGGCGCGGTTGCCGTCCGACAAGGCCGGCGCCAGCCGCTCCTTGGCCGCGGCCGTCTTCACGAACACGATCCGTGCCGGCGAGCAGTTGGCGCTGGTCGGCGCCATCTTGGCCAGGTCATAGATCTGCCGCAGCTGCGCGTCGCTGACCTCGCGCGGCAGCCACGCATTGTGGGTGCGGGCGTTGCGGAACAGCTGGTCGAGCGCGGCGTCATTGAGCGGATGCGTCATCGATATTCCCTTGGCAGGCCGCGGCGGCGGCGCGAGACTCGGCAGTGTAGGCGCTGCTCCGCCACGCCGCAGCGCGCGTGCCGGCAACACAATGTGCGCAACCGATTGACAATGCGGCGTGAGGTCCGCGGCGATGCAGGACGCATGGGTGATCACCGACGGCGGTGCCGGCAACCGGCGCCAGGCGCTCGCGCTGGCGCGGGCGCTGGGCCTGGACAATCGCAGCCTGGTCCTCGCCAGCCGCGCGCCCTGGTCGTGGCTGGCGCCGCGGCTGACGCTGGGCGGCCGCATGGCCTGGCCCGCCGCGCAACGGTCCGCGCTGGTGCCGCCCTGGCCGGCGCTGGTGATCGGCTGCGGCCGCGATGCCGCGCTGGCGACGCGCCTGATCCGGCGGCTGAGCGCCGGTGCCTGCCGCAGCGTGCAGATCCTCGACCCGCGCGCCCCGGCGCGGCATTGGGACCTGCTGATCGCCCCGCGTCACGACGACCTCGAGGGCGGCAACGTGCTGCATCCGATCGGCTCGCTGCACCCGGTGGACGCGGCCTGGCTGGCCGCCGGACGCGAAGCGCATGCCGCGTTCGCCGCGCTGCCGCGACCGCGGCTGGCGCTGCTGCTGGGCGGACCGCGGCGCGGCGTCACGCTCGACGCGGCCTGGGCCGGGGCTCTGATCGCGGGCCTGCGCGCGCGCCTGGCGCGTGACGGCGGCAGCGTGCTGCTCAGCGCCTCGCGACGCACGCCGCCGGCACTGGTGGCCGCGGTCAGCGACGCGCTGGCCGGCGTCTCCGGCGTGCGCTGGCACGGCGCGCAGGATGGGCCCAATCCGTACCCCGGCCTGCTGGCCTGGGCCGACCGCGTGATCGTCAGCCCCGACTCGGTGAACATGCTCTCGGAAGCGGCCGCGACCGGGGTTCCGGCGCACACGCTGGTCCGTGCACCGCTGCCACGCCGTCTCGCCCGCTTTCACGCCGCGCTGCGCGCCGGCGGCTGGCTGGCCGACCTTGACGCCGACAGCGCGCCGCCGGCGCAGCCGCTGCGCGAGACCGCCGCGATTGCCGCCGAGGTCGCACACCGGCTCGGCCTCGACCCTGCGCATCGCGGCCGCTGATCGGGAAGCCGGTGCGAATCAGGCGCTGGCGGCGAACTCGAAACCGCAGCCGGCGGCGATGCGCAACACCTCGGCGCAGACCGCCGCCAGCTCGGCCTCGCGCGGCACCCGCCGCGGCCGCGCATCGAGCGTGCAGGCCAGCGCGCGCTGCAGCAGCAGGGCGTGCGCCGCGGCCAGCGTCGCCGCATCGTTCTCGCTCAGCAGACCGGCGCCGCGGCAGGCGGCGATCTGCGCCGGCGTCGAGGTCGCCTCGAGCAGCAGCGGATGCGTCGCGGCGTGCGTCAGCAGCAGACCCTGCAGCAGGAACTCAATGTCGAGCAAGGCGCCGGCGCCCTGCTTGAGGTCGAGATGCGCGGCATCGGAGCGGTCGCGGTCGGCGCGCCAGCGCGCGCGCATCGCGGCGACCTCGCGGCGCACCAGCGACGCCTCGCGCCGGCGCGACAGCACGTCGCGGCGCACCTGCGCCAGCGCT
>JAJYDI010000020.1 GCA_021777635.1 Pseudomonadota bacterium | reverse complement strand
CAAAACCTCGGGAGGCCGAGGTTTTGCGGATGCAACGATGGAGCGGGAAACGAGACTCGAACTCGCGACCCCGACCTTGGCAAGGTCGTGCTCTACCAACTGAGCTATTCCCGCATCAGACGGCGTATGGTACGGATGGCCTCCGGGGTGTCAATAGCTGCGCGCCTTCGCCGTGCGCGCCACCCGATGCAACGGCCCGGCAGCGGTGCGCGCCACCGCATCCGATCCGGACGCTAGGGCGCTCCCCGACCTTCATCGCGAAGCGCAGGCCAGGCGGCGCGCAGATAGGCCACGCCCGAGATCAGGGTCAGACCGGCCGCGATCACCAGCAGGAACTCGCCGACGTGGTAAAGGCGCAGCGTTTCGGCATTGCGCTCGACCAGCAGTACCACCAGAGCGACCAGTTGCATCACGGTCTTGATCTTGCCGATCGTGGCCACCCGTACGCGCGCGCGCTGGCCGATCTCGGCCATCCATTCGCGCAGTGCCGAAACCGCGATCTCGCGGCCGACGATGACCGCGGCGGTGACCGCGAGCAGCACACTGGGGTGGGCCTGCACCAGCAGGATCAGCGTCACCGCGACCATCAGCTTGTCCGCGACCGGATCGAGAAAGGCACCGAAGCGCGAGGTCTGGCCCCATCGGCGGGCGAGCCATCCATCCAGCCAGTCGGTCGTCGCGGCCGCGACGAAAACGCCGGCGGCCGCGAAATCGGCGAGACGCATCGGCGCGTAGTACACCACCACCATCACCGGCAGCAGGGCAATGCGGAACAGGGTCAGCCAGGTCGGAATGTTCAGACGCATGCGGCAACCGGTTCTTGCGGGCCTGCGCAGTGTGGCACGCCACGGCGACGGGCGTCAGCCGTGCAATGCGTCGTAGATGCGCTCGGCGAGAGCGCGATCGATGCCCTTGACGCGGGCCAGTTCCTCAATGCCGGCGGCGGCGAGGCCGGCCAAGCCGCCGAATGCACGCAACAGGGCGGTGCGCCGACGCGGCCCGATGCCGGCGATGTCATCGAGCACGCTGCCCTCCCGCGCCGCCTGGCGGCGCTTGCGATGGGCGCCGATCGCGAAGCGGTGCGACTCGTCGCGAATCGCCGCGATCAGGTGCAGTGCCGGCGATGAAGCTCCAGGGTGCAATTCGCGAGCACTGTCGGCGAGGATCAGGGTTTCCTCGCCGGCGCGTCGCGTTGGTCCCTTGGCAACGCCGACCACCGCGATGCCCTCGATATCCAGATGGCGCAGAACCCGCAGGGCGCGCTGCACCTGTCCCTTGCCGCCGTCGATCAGCAGGAGGTCCGGGCGGCTGCCTTCACCCTCCTTCAGGCGACGAAAGCGCCGGGTCAGCGCCTGCTCCATCGCCGCGTAGTCATCGCCGGGCGTGATATCGGCGATATTGAAGCGACGGTAGTGGCTCTTCTCCGCTCCTTCCGGGCCGAACACGACACAGGACGCCACGGTGGCCTCGCCCTGGGTGTGGCTGATGTCGAAACATTCGATGCGCTGCGGCGGCGCAATCAGGCCAAGCAGTCGGCGCAGATCCTCGAAGCGCATATCGAGTGTCTGCCGGCTGGCGAGCCGGCTCGCCATGGCGGCATCGGCATTGCGCAGTGCGAGCTCCAGGAACCGCGCGCGATCGCCGCGCGGCGCGCTTCCGATGCGAACCCGATGACCGGCATGCGCCGAGAGTGCATCGGTCAGGAGCGTGGCATCCACCGGCGCGGCGCTCAGCACCAGCTCGGCGGGCGACGGACGTTCAAGGTAGTACTGAGCGATGAATTGCGTCAGTACCTCGCCCGGCTCTGCTTCGAACGGCAGCCGCGGAAAGAAATCGCGCGACCCCAGGCTGACACCGGCGCGGAAAAACAGCACGCTGACGCAGGCTTGCCCCGCCTCGATGCGGCAGGCGAGCACATCCATGTCGGCCACGGCGCCCTGCACGTAGCGGCGACTCTGCAGCTGCCGCAATGCGGCGACCTGGTCACGCAGTCGTGCGGCAAGCTCGAAATCCAGCGCCGCGCTGGCCTGTTCCATGGCGGCGGCGATCTCGTCGGTCACGGTGCTGCTGCGGCCCTCCAGAAACATCTCCACATGGCGAACGTCAGCGGCATACCGGTCGCGTTCGATCAGGCCGACGCAGGGTGCGCTGCAGCGGCCGATCTGATGCTGCAGGCAGGGTCGCGAGCGATTGCGAAAATAACTGTCTTCGCACTGGCGCAGCTTGAACAGCTTCTGCATCAGATTCAGGCTTTCGCGCACTGCGTGCGTATTCGGATACGGTCCGAAATAACGGCCCGGCGCCTTTCGGGCACCGCGATGGAAAACCAGCCGTGGATAGTCCTGGAAGCTCGACAGGTACAGGCCGGGATAGCTCTTGTCGTCACGCAACAGAATGTTGTAGCGCGGCTTCAGCGTCTTGATCAGCTGCGCCTCGAGCAGCAGCGCCTCACCCTCGGTACGAGTGACCGTGGTCTCGATGCGCGCGATCTGCGCCACCATGGCCGCGATCCGCGGATCCATGCGCGGTTTCAGGAAATAGCTGCCGACCCGCTTCTTCAGGCTGCCGGCCTTGCCGACGTAAAGCAGATCGTCGCTGGCGCCGAACATGCGGTAGACGCCGGGCGCGGCGGTCAGCGTATGGACATAGGCCTTGCCGTCGAAGGGGGCCGGGTTGCCTGCTTGCATCGCGCGGATTTTACTCGCCGATCGGCAGGCGCCGGATCTCGCCGTTCTCGAGATTCACGCGCAGTACCGCATGCGCGTTGCGATCCGCCAGCCACAGAGTACGACCATCCACACACAGGCCCGCCGGCTCATGCAGCCGTTCGCCAAGTTTCAGGACCCGCACGCCGGTTCCGGTTCCGGCATAGGCCACCACGCGATCGTTGAGCGTATCGGCGACGAAGGCGTGACCGGTGCCATCCACGCCGATGCCCAGCGGGTGCGCCAGGCAGGCGCCGATCTCGCCTTTCCCGGGTTGCCAGCGTCCGGCTCCGGCCAGCGTCGAGACCATGCCATCGGCCAGGCGCACGGCACGCAGGGCATTGCCGCCGGCATCGGCCACCAGCAGCTGGCCCGGCAGCAGCGCCAGCGCCGCCGGCTGCGCAAACGCGGCCGACAGCGCTTCGCCATCGACCACATCGGCCAGACCGCTGCCGGCCAGCACGTCGACCCGATCGTCGCCGAGATGGATCTGCCAGATCTGGTGTTGCCCGGCCAGCGACACGTACAGGCGATCCGCGCCCGCAGCGAGGCCGACCGGTGCGCTGATGGCCAGTTCGCTGCCGGCGATGCCGCCTCGGGGGGCGTCGTAGCCCAGTTCGCCATGCCCGAGCACGGTGGCAACATCGCCCGTCAGCAGGCGAATCCGGCGCACCGCGTGGTTGCCGGTATCGGCGACGAACAGCGCGTCGCCGAGCAGCGCCAGACCCTGCGGATCGCTGAAGCCCGCATCATTGCTGTGCCCATCCCAGTAGCCGGGGTTGCCGGAACCGAACTGCCGCAGCACCCGGCCATCGAGGTTGCACTCCAGCACGCGATTGTGAGCGCTGTCGCTGACGTACAGGCGCTCGCCGGCGATTGCCAGTGCGCCGGGAAATCGCAGCGCCACGCGCGGCTCCGGACGGGACGAGGTCGGAGCCGGGTCGAAACGGCGCAGGTCGCGCGCCGCGGCCTCATCGAGCAATGCAGCGACCATCTCGTCGAGATCGCGCACGCAATCGTCGCCCTGCACGCGCGCCGCCTGCTGACTCTCGCAGTCCAGGACCAGTACGCTGGGCCACGCTTCGATCTCCAACCGGCGCCACAGCAGCCAGTCGGCGTCATTGGCGACCGGGAACCGGAGATGCAGCCGATTGGCCGCCTTGAGTACGGCTGCCGCATCGCGCTGTGCCGCGTATTTGGGCACGTGGATGCCGAGCACGGCGACACCATCGTGGTACTTGGTCTGCAGCTGGCGCAGCGCCGGCATCAGGTTGATGCTGTGGATGCTGTCGTAGCTGAAGAACACCAGCAGCACGACGCGGCCGCGCAGCGACGCCAGCGACGGCCGATCGCCCACGTTGACCCAATCGAGATCGTCTGGAAATTCCTGCACCACGCTGCGCGTCGGCATGGCTCCTCCCCTGTGCGGGCTGATCTTAACTGCTGCTGCGATCGGCCGTGGCATCCGCACCAAGATCCCGTTCCGCGCGGGCCAGGTCGTCGGGGGTGTCGATGCCGGGTGGAAAGGCTTCGGGTGTCAGAGCGACTGCGATGGCGTGGCCGTGCTCCAGGACGCGCAGCTGCTCCAGCGATTCGGCCTGCTCCAGCGGCGTGCGCGGCAGCGACGGAAAGCTGCGCAGGAACCCGGCGCGATAGGCATAGATGCCGATGTGGCGCAGGAACGGCATGTTGGCGGGCAGTTGCGTGCGGTCGACGGCAAAGGCATCACGCGCCCAAGGCAGTGGCGCGCGGCTGAAATACAGCGCATGGCCATGACAGTCGCGTACGACCTTGACGAGGTGGGGGTCGAACAACTGCTCGATCCCGGTGATCGGCGCGGCCAGGGTCGCCATCGGAGCACCGGACGTGACCAGTGCCGCGACCACGGCGCGGATTCCCGCCACGGGGGCGAACGGTTCGTCACCTTGCAGATTGACGATGACAGTCGCGTCGTTCCAGCCAAGGTGAACCGCGCATTCGGCCAGCCGGTCGCTGCCGGAGGCATGGGTCGTGGCGGTCATCGCGATCTGGGCGCCGCTGCCGGCCAGTGCCGCGACGATGCGCGCATCATCGGTGGCGACCACGACTGCGGCCGCGCCGGCAGATTGCGCCCGTCGCACCACGTGCCGGATCAGCGGCTCGCCGCCCAGCAGGCGCAGCGGTTTGCCCGGCAGGCGGCTGGCGCCGTAGCGTGCCGGGATGGCGATGATGAAAGGCGGCAGCCCGTCTGCCTCGTTGTTCATGGGACCGCCCCATCCGCTGCGGGAGACGTGGCAACAACCATGCCGGCCGCGCGGGCTGTATCGAGAAACCCCGGGAACGACGTGGCGACATTGGCGCAGTCGCGGATGTGCACTGGTGCTTCGGCGACCAGTCCGGCCAGGACGAAACTCATCGCGCAGCGATGATCACCGCAGCTGTCGACCTCGCCGCCGTGCAGGGCGCCGCCCTCGATCACGGCGCCGTCGGGCCGCTCGTCGACCGCGGCGCCGAGCCGGCGCAATCCGGCGGCCATCACCGCGATGCGGTCGGACTCCTTGACCCGCAGTTCGGCCGCGCCGCGCAGCACGGTCCGGCCCCGTGCACGCGCCGCGGCGACAAACAGGGCCGGACACTCGTCGATCATGTCCGCCACCAGCGCCGCCGGGATCTCGATGCCGTGCAGTGGCGCGTGACGCACGCGCAGGTCGCCAACCGGTTCGCCACCCTGCTGGCTGGTTCGCTCGATGGCGATATCCGCGCCCATTGCGCGCAATGCCTCGAGCAGGCCGGTGCGGCGCGGATTGAGGCCCACATTGCACAGCACGAGATCGCTGCCGGGGGTCACGCTGGCGGCGACGGCCAGAAAGGCGGCTGAGGAAAAATCGCCGGGGATGCGTACGTCGGCCGCATGCAGTCGATATCCGCCGTCCAGGCGCGCCCAGCCGGGTCCGAACGTGATCGGCCAGCCGAAGGTCGCCAGCATGCGCTCGGTGTAATCGCGTGTCGGCTGCGGTTCGCGCACCTCGGTCGTGCCCTCGGCATAAAGGCCTGCCAGCAGGATCGCCGATTTCACCTGGGCGCTGGCGACGGCAGTGTCCATCGTGACCCCGCGCAGGCCAATTCCGCCGTGAATATGCAACGGCGGCAACCCGTCGTGGCTGTCGATGCGCGCGCCCATGGCGGCCAACGGGTCGATCACCCGCCGCATCGGTCGGCGCGACAGCGACGCATCGCCCACCAGCGTGCTGTCGAAGCCCTGCCCCGCCAGCAGTCCAGCCAGCAGGCGCATGCCGGTGCCGGCGTTGCCGCAATCGAGTGGCTGCGTGGAGGCGCGCAGGCCGTGCAGGCCGACGCCGTCGATCACACGCACGCCAGCGGCGGGCGCGGTGAAACGCACGCCCAGCTGTTGCAGGATCGCGGCGGTAGCGCGCGTGTCCTCGCCCTCGAGAAAGCCCTCGATGTGCGAGCGTCCCTCGGCCAGCGACGCCAGCATCAGCGCGCGGTGCGAGATCGACTTGTCGCCAGGCACGCGCAGCTCGCCGTGCAGCGGCCCGGCCGGGTGGCTGATCCAGTCGAGTCGTGTGCTCACGGCAGCGCTTCCAGCAGGCGCAGGTTCTCGTCGCGCCTGCCGATGCTGATGCGCAACGCATGCGCCAGCCCGTATCCGCCCATCGGGCGCACGATCACGCCGTGCTCGAACAGGTGCCGCTCCAGCAGCGTCGCGTCCCGAGCCAGATCCAGCAACAGGAAGTTGGTCTGCGAGGGCAAGGTACGGTAGCCGCGGCGAGCCAGTTCGGCTGCCAGCCAGGCACGCTCGCTGCGGTTGAATTCGCGTACCCGCGCCAAATGCCCAGGGTCCTCCAGCGCGGCTTCGGCGGCGGCCAGCGCCACGCCATTGACGTTGAAGGATTCGCGCAAGCGCTCCAGCACCGCGATCACCGACGGGTGCGCCACGGCGTAGCCCACGCGCAGCCCGGCAAGCCCGTAGGCCTTGGAAAAGGTTCGTGTCACGACGAGATTGGGGTGGCGCTCGGCGAACTGCAGCGCGCTGCTCAGTCCGGGCGCATCGACGTATTCGTGATATGCCTCATCCACCACCACCAGGACCTGCGGCGGCACGCGATCCAGGAACGCCGCCAGCGCGTCGTCGTCGAACCAGCTGCCGGTCGGGTTGTTGGGATTGGCGAGGTAGACCAGCCGCGTGGCCTTGCCGATCGCGGCCGCAAGGGCATCCAGGTCGTGGCCCAGCGGCATGGCGGGATGGTTCGCCGGCAGCGACGGGATCGCCGTCGCGCGCGCACCGCTGGCCGCAGCGGCGAGCATGAACACCGCAAAGCCGTATTGCGAGTAGATGACCTCGTGCGCGGCATCGGCGAAGCACTGCGCCAGCAGCATCAGCAGCTCGTGCGAGCCGTTGCCGAGTGCGATGCGATCGCGATCGACATTCAAGCGTCGGGACAGGGCGGCTTTCAGTGCGCCACCCTTGGGATCGGGATAGCGATGAATATTGGCCAGCGCGATCTGCGCCGCGGCGCGGGCGCGCGGGCTCGGGCCCAGCGGATTCTCGTTCGAACCCAACTCGGCGATGGCGGCGCCGAAGCGCAGCCGCAGAGCGGGCAGATCGTGGCCGGGGTCATAGGCACGCAAGTCGCCGATCGCGGCGTTGGTCAGTGACGCGGCGTCGAAGCTCACGGAATGGCGACCGGGTATGAGCCCAGCACGCGGATCTCCCCTGCATATGGGGCCAGCTCCTCGAGTGACGCGCGCAAGGCGGCGTCCTCGACGTGACCCGAGAGGTCGATGAAGAACGCGTACTGCCATTTGCCCTGATGGGCGGGCCGCGATTCGATGCGGTTCATGCTGACGCCGTGACGCGCGAACGGGCTGAGCGCATTGAACAGCGCCCCGGGCTGATCGTTGACGAATACCAGCAGCGAGGTTCGATCATGTCCGGTGGCGGGAAACAGTTCGCGCCCCAGCACCAGAAAGCGCGTGGTGTTGTCGGGGCGGTCCTCGATCGGACCCGCCAGCACCTTGAGACCGTAGACGTGCGCCACCGCTTCGCCGGCGATCGCCGCGGCATCGTCGGCCAGGCGCGCGCGCCGCGCGCCCTCGGCATTGCTGGAGGCCGCCACCCGCTCGCTGGCGGGCAGGTGCTGGCGCAGCCAGACTTTGCACTGGGCCAGCGACTGCGGGTGGGAATAGACCCGTTCGACATCCTCCATGCGGCCGGTGCGCGAGAGCAGATATTGATGCACCCGCAGCTCGATCTCGCCGCAGATCTTCAGCCGCGAGGTCAGGAACATGTCCAGTGTCGACTGAATAGTGCCCTGCCCCGAGTTCTCCACCGGTACGATGCCGAAATCGGCATGCCCGGCCTCGACCTCCTGGAAGACCTCCTCGATGCTGGCCAGCGCCAGCAGGCGCGCGCTGTGGCCGAAGTGCTTCTGCGCCGCCTGCTGGCTGAAGGTGCCCTCGGGGCCGAGGTAACCGATGCGCAGCGGTTCCTGCTGTGCGAGGCACGCCGACATGATCTCGCGGAACAGCCGTACCACCTCCTCGTCGGAGAGCGGACCTTTGTTGCGATCCACCACCATGCGCAGCACCTGCGCCTCGCGCTCGGGCCGGTAGTAGTCCACTGCCGCCTTGAGCGGACCCTTGGCGCGGCCGACCTGCTGCGCCCAGCGCGCGCGCTCGGCGATCAGCGCCTGCAGTTCGCGGTCAATGGCGTCGATGCGCTGGCGCGCATCGGCCAGCTCGGGTGCCGCGGGTTCGGGGATATCGGTCATGATCGGCAACGTGCGGGCATCGGCGACGCCTGGGCGTCGATAGTGCGCGATCGCCCGCTGCCGCTCAACCGTGCCTGCGCTGGAAGTCACTCATGAACGCCACCAGCGCATCCACGCCTTCCTGCGGCATGGCGTTGTAGAGCGAGGCACGCATGCCGCCCAGGGCGCGATGGCCCTTCAGCGCCAGCAGTCCGGCCTGCTCGGATTCGGCGAGGAAGCGGCCATCCAGTGCCGCGTCGACGAGGAAAAACGGCACGTTCATGCGCGAGCGTGCGGCGGCTGCGACCGGATTGCGGTAGAAACCGCCGGAAGCGTCGATCGCGGCATACAGCGTGTCGGCCTTGCGGCGGTTGCGCGCTGCCATCGCGGCGAGGCCTCCGTGGCGCGCGATCCACCGGAAGGTCAGGCCCGCCAGGTACCAGCCGAAGGTGTTGGGCGTGTTGAGCATCGATCCCTGCGCGGCGTGATCGGCATAACGGAAGATCGTCGCCATCGGCCGCGTCGCCCGCGCCAGCAGATCCTCGCGCACGATCAGCAGGGTCAGCCCGGAGGGGCCGATGTTCTTCTGCGCCCCGGCGTAGACCATGCCGTAGCGGCTGATGTCGATCGGCGCGGAGAGGATGCTGGAGGAGAAATCGGCGACCAGCGGCACGGCACCAACCTCGGGAACATCCGGAAACTCGAGTCCGTGAATGGTCTCGTTGGGCGTGTAATGCACATAGGCTGAGCCTGGATCGAGCTGCCATTGCGCGTGCGGTGGCAGTGTCGTGTAGCCGGAGTCGCGGGCGTCCGCGGCGATGCGTACATCGACATAGGGCGCGGCCTCGCGTGCGGCTTTGTCGCTCCAGTGGCCGCTGAGCACGTAGTCGGCCCGCTGTGCAGGTGCCGCCAGGTTCATCGCCAGCAGTGGAAATTGCAGCGTCGCACCACCCTGCAGGAACAGCACCTTGTAGTGGTCCGGTATGCCCGCCAGCGCACGCAGGTCCGCCTCGATCCCGGCGGCCAGGGCCATGAACGCCTTGCCGCGGTGGGAAATTTCCATCACCGATGCCCGCACATCGCGCCATTCGAGCAGTTCGGCCTGCGCCTGGCGCAGGACTTCCTCGGGCATCGCGGCGGGGCCGGCGGCGAAATTCCAGGTACGACTCACAGGGCGGTCTCCTTGGCCATGACGGATTATGCCTGCGGCATTCACGGCGCATGAACCCGGCGTGTGTAGCCTGTGTAAGGGGCCGCGCGTTGATGCGGTCTGTCGCTGCAGTATCCCGGAGTTCGCCATGCCCACGCGCCGCCCGCCCGACCTGCCCGAACGCGATGTGACCCCGGAGGCGATCTTTCACGATCGCCGCCGCCTGGTGCGTCTGCTGGCACTCAGCCCGCTGGCTCTGGCCGCCTGCAGCCAGAAAGGCGAGGCCGGAGCACCGGCTCCGGCGCCGCCGCCCGCGCCGGGAACCGCGCTGAGCTTCACGCCGAATCCTGCGTTCCGCACGCGCGGGCCGCTGACCAGCTGGCAGGACGTCACCCACTACAACAACTACTACGAATTCGGCACCAGCAAGTCCGACCCCGCGCGCTATTCAGGCACGTTCAAGCCGCAGCCATGGAGCGTCACCGTGGGTGGCGAATGCGAGGTCCCCGGCATCTTTGCATTCGAGGACTTGATCAAGGGCATCGCGCTGGAACAGCGCATCTACCGGCACCGCTGCGTCGAGGCGTGGTCGATGGTGATCCCGTGGGTTGGCTTCCCGCTCGGCGTGTTGCTGAAGCGGTTCAAGCCGACCTCGCGCGCCAAGTACGTGGCGTTCACCACCGTCGACCGCCCCGGCCAGATGCCGGGCCTGTCCTATCCGGTGCTGGACTGGCCGTACCGGGAGGGCTTGCGCATCGACGAGGCCATGCATCCGCTCGCCTTGCTGGCGGTCGGCGTGTACGGGCGCGTGCTCCCCAATCAGAACGGCGCCCCGCTGCGTTTGGTGGTGCCCTGGAAATACGGCTTCAAGAGCACCAAGGCGATCGTGCAGATTGCCTTCAGCGAGACGCAGCCCGTCACCTCATGGAGTCAGGCTGCCCCCGACCGTTACGGGTTCTACGCCAACGTCAATCCGGAGGTCGGCACGGTGCCCTGGAGTCAGCACACCGAACGCCGCATCGCCGGCGCGGGCTTCAGCCTGTTCGGCAATCGCATCGCCACGCGCTTGTTCAACGGTTACGCCGATCAGGTCGCCAGCCTCTACGCGGGCATGGACCTCCGGCGCGATTACTGATGCGCCGCCCGGATGCCGTCGGCTGGAGCAAGCCGCTTGTTGCGCTGCTCGCCCTGATGCCGCTGGTGCTGCTGGTGCTGGCGGTCCTGCACGATACGTTGGGTCCGGATCCGGTCTCGCGACTGGAAAAGCACACCGGTATCTGGGCACTGCGCCTGCTGCTGCTGACGCTTGCGATCACGCCGCTGCGACGCATCACCGGCTGGAGCGCTCTGCTCCGCTACCGGCGCATGCTGGGGCTGTTCACGTTTTTTTACGCCACGGTGCATCTGACCGTGTACCTGGTGATCGACCTCGGCGGCTTCTGGTCGCAGATATTTACTGAGATCGCCAAGAAGCCTTACATCACCGTCGGTTTCGCCGCCTGGCTGCTGCTGATTCCGCTGGCGCTGACCTCGACACGCGGAATGATGCGGCGTCTGGGTCGGCGCTGGGGCCAGTTGCACAAGCTGGTCTATCTGATCGGCGTGCTCGCGGTCCTGCACTATCTGTGGCAGGTGAAATTCGGACAGACCATCGCCGTGCGCCAGCCGGTCGTCTACGCGGCGATCCTGGCGACCCTGCTGCTGGCGCGCTGGCGTCCGCGGCGGCAGGCGATGGCGATCAGCGCGCGGCGAGCACCAGGGCAATCGCCAGCGCCAGCGCCGCCGCCGTAAGCAGCAGCCACCACACCTCGCGGCGCGGGCCGGCGGTGTCCTCGGGCAGCGCGGCCTCGTGTGGAAGAAACGATTGCGCCGCCTGGTCGCGTGCCGCCACGGTCGGCGCCTCGACGCGGAAGCGTTGCATGCCGAGCACGATCTGGTCGCCGTCATGAAGGCGCGCCGTCGTCACGGCATGACCATTGACACGCAACCACGATTGCGCGTGCGCCGCGCGACTGCGCAGGCAAGGCACGCCGTCGCACAACTCGACCCAAACCGAGCCCGCCGGCAGATCCGGTCCGTCGAGATTCAAGATCGGCGCGATCGCCAGGGTCTGTCCCGACAGTGCGCCGGTCAGCATGCGCAGGATCGCGGTTCCGGGCGGACTCCGGACGTCGGCGTTCGCCAACGGGGCTGCCGGCGGCGGCTGGTCGCTCTTGAGCAGCAACTGCGCGCTGCCGACACTGATCTGGTCGCCCGCCGTCAGCAACGCCCGTTCACGCACCGGGCGGGCGTTGACGTAGACGCGCGGTGCGCCAGACAGCACGTCGAGCACGGTCCCGCGGCGATCATGGCTGAGGCGCAGATGACACCCCGAGATGCCGGTGTCTTCGAGCCGG
Organism: Pseudomonadota bacterium; assembly: GCA_021777635.1. The sequence continues at coordinate 4,426 of JAJYDI010000020.1, read as the reverse complement.
AGGTCGCAACCGGCGTCACGGCCAATGGTGATCGTCGTCGCGGAGCTGGCAAAGTCGTCGCGTGGCGCGGGGAAGCCGAGGCGCATGGGCAGGATCCGGAAAGCGCGGCGACTCTAGCATGCCGATGCCGCTGCTAAGATCATGCGCACGGAGGCAGTCCGATGCCCAGCATCGATATCACGCGCACGCATGCGGTCGGCCTGCAAGAGGCGCGCACCACCGTGGACGAACTGGCCGCGGCGATGCGCGAACGTTTCGGCGTCGATTGCGCATGGCAAGGCAACACCCTGGCGTTCCGCCGCAGCGGAGTGAATGGCGCGATCGAGGTCGCGAAGGACCGCGTGCGCGTGCACGCCGACCTCAGCTTCCTGCTGCTGGCGCTGAAGCCGACGATCGAGGAGGAGATCCGCCGTCATCTCGAGGCCCATTTCGGCTGAGGTGCCGTGTGCTCGCGTGAACGGCCGGGATCGCGGATGGGTTTTTAGACTTGACTGACCGATTCCGAGGATCATGCATGCTGCAACTCGACGCCGGACGCCCTGCCCGCAGTGCCCGCGACCGTGGCCGGATCGGTCTGGCAGTCGCCGGCGGCGGCCCGATCGGCGGCATGTGGGAACTCGGCGCGCTGCATGCGCTGGCCGACAGCATCGATGGTCTCGACCTGACTGAACTGCACGTCTATGTCGGCGTCAGTTCCGGTTCGTTTCTCGCCGCCGGCCTGGCCAATGGCCTGGACACGGCCGAGATGGCGCGCATCTTCCTCACCGGCAACTCGCGTGAGGCGGTATTCCACCCCGAGTCGTTCGTGCGCCCGGCCGTGTTCGAATACCTGCGACGTGTTTCCGGTCTGCCACGCATGATGCTCGACTGGGTGGGCGATATCGCTCGCAACCCATTGAATATACGAGTTTCAGAAGTCGTACTTCGTCTCGGCAGTCTGCTTCCGACCGGCCTGTTCGACAACGAGTCGGTGGAGGCGTTCCTGCGCGGGGTGTTCACCGGGCCGGGCCGCAGCAACGACTTCCGGGAACTCGGGCGGCGGCTGCTCTTGATCGCGGTCGAACTGGATTCCGGCAAGGCGGTACGTCTGGGCGGCCCGGGGCTCGAGGCCGTGCCGATCTCGCGCGCCGTCGAGGCCAGCGCCGCCCTGCCCGGCCTCTATCCGCCGGTGAAGATCGGCGACCGCTGGTACGTGGACGGTGCGTTGGCGCGAACACTGCACGCGTCCGCCGCGCTCGATGCGGGCGCGACACTCGTGTTTGCGGTCAATCCGCTGGTCCCCTACAACGCGGACCGCACCGCGGACACCGGGCGCGCCGCGCCGGAGAGCCTGATCCGGGGCGGGCTGCCGGCGGTGTTGTCGCAGACCTTCCGCACCCTGCTGACCTCGCGCATGCAGGCCGGACTCGGCAAGTACGCCAAGGCATACCCGCAGGCCGACATGCTGCTGTTCGAACCACGCTGCGATGAGATCGAGCTGTTCTTCACCAATCTGTTCAGCTACAGCCATCGCCGTCGTGTCGCCGAACTGGCGTGGCGCGTGGTCCGCGCCGACTTGCGTCGCCATGCCGAATCGGTGACACCGCTGCTGGCGCGACATGGACTGGCCTTGCATCGGGACCGTCTCGACGAAACCGGCCGCAGCCTCGAAAGCAGCCTGCTGCTGCATCCGGCGCGACATGCAGCCACGGCATCACTCAATGCGGCGTTGAATGCACTCGACGGTGCGTTGCGGCAGCGCAAAACCGCATCCGTGCGGATGCCGGAGGCGCTGGCCGGACATCGTCGCGCGACGGCGAACGGCTGAGCGCGGCTTTCACGGGCGGTGTTCGCATGGCACAATTGCCGGCTTGCGCGGCTTGCGCAGTCCCGATCCGGAACCCATGGCCAAAGACGACGTCATCGAAATGGAAGGCACGGTCACCGAGACCCTGCCCAACACGATGTTCCGCGTGCAGCTCGAGAACGGGCATGTGGTCACCGCCCACATCTCCGGCCGCATGCGCAAGAACTACATCCGCATCCTCACCGGTGACAAGGTCAAGGTCGAGATGACTCCCTATGACCTGACCAAGGCCCGCATCACCTACCGCAGCAAGTGACGTCAGGATGACGTCACCCCGGCTCGTGCAGGGGTGTACCGCCGGCCGGGATCCAGACTGAAGGGCATACATCATCCCGGCCCGTACGGGGGATGCACAGCCGGTCGCGATCCATTCCCGAAGCGCAGGCGGGCGGCGGCGCGGATCGCGCGCCCGCCGGGATTCACTCCACGACCGCGGGCATCTTCTCCGTCGCTTCCGCCGTGACCATCAACTCGCCGTCGCGCACGCCCAGGCTGACCCTGCCGCCGCCTGCCAGCTTGCCGAAGAGCAATTCATCGGCCAGCCGGCGCTTGACCTGCTCCTGGATGACGCGCGCCATCGGGCGCGCGCCCATCTGCGGATCGAAACCATGCTCGGCCAGCCAGCGGCGCGCGTCGGCGTCGACGTTCAGCGCGACGTGCTTCTCGTTGAGCTGGGCCTCGAGCTCGATCAGGAACTTGTCGACGACGCGCAGGATATGCTCGAAGTCCAGCGCCTTGAACTGGATGACCGCGTCGAGACGGTTGCGGAACTCCGGCGTGAAACTGCGACGGATCACCTCCATCGCGTCGGGTGCGTGATTCTGTTCGACGAAACCGATCGTGCGCCGCGCCGCCTGCTGGGCACCGGCGTTGGTGGTCATCACCAGCACCACGTTCTTGAAATTGGCCTCGCGGCCGTTGGTATCGGTCAAGGCGCCGCGATCCATCACCTGCAGCAGGATGTTGAACACGTCCGGGTGTGCCTTCTCGATCTCGTCGAGCAGCAGCACACAGTGCGGATGTCGGGTGACCGCTTCGGTCAGCAGACCCCCCTGGTCGAAACCGACGTAGCCCGGAGGCGCACCGATCAGGCGCGACACCGAATGTCCCTCCATGTACTCGGACATGTCGAAGCGGATCAGCTCGATGCCGAGCTGCAGCGCCAGCTGGCGCGTGACTTCGGTCTTGCCGACGCCGGTCGGTCCGGCCAGCAGGAAGCAGCCGATCGGTTTCTGCGGATTGGCCAGTCCCGAGCGCGCCATCTTGATCGACGCCGCCAGCGACTCGATCGCCTCGTCCTGGCCGAACACGACCATCTTCAGGTTGCGTTCGAGGCTCTTGAGCACGTCGCGGTCGGATGCCGATACCTGCTTGGGCGGAATGCGCGCCATGCGCGCGACGATGTATTCGATGTCCGGCACGTCCACCGACGCGGCGCGCTGAGCCGCCGGAAGCAGGCGCTGACGCGCACCCGCCTCGTCGATCACGTCAATCGCCTTGTCCGGGAGCAGGCGGTCGGGAATGTGGCGTACCGACAGGTCGACCGCGGCGCGCAGCGCCTCGGCGGTGTACTGCACGCTGTGGTGTTCCTCGAAGCGCGACTGCAGGCCCTTGAGGATTTCCACGCTGTCGGCTGCGGTGGGTTCGACGACGTCGATTTTCTGGAAGCGTCGAGCCAGCGCTCGATCCTTCTCGAAAACGCCGCGATATTCCTGGAACGTGGTCGACCCGATACAGCGCAATTCGCCCGAGGCCAGCACCGGCTTGATCAGGTTGGAGGCGTCCATGGTCCCGCCGGAAGCCGAGCCGGCGCCGATGATGGTGTGGATCTCGTCGATGAAGAGGATCGCCTTGGGCTCCTTCTTGAGCTGGCCGATCACCGCCTTCAGGCGCTTCTCGAAGTCGCCGCGGTACTTGGTGCCGGCTACCAGCGCTCCCAGATCGAGCGCCCAGATGGTGGTGTCCTTGAGCACGTCGGGAACGTCGCCCTCGACGATGCGCCGCGCCAGGCCTTCGGCCAGCGCGGTCTTGCCGACGCCGGCCTCGCCGACGTAGAGCGGATTGTTCTTGCGGCGCCGGCACAGCACATGGACGGTGCGCTCGATTTCCTCGGCACGGCCGATCAGCGGGTCGATCTTGCCCTGCCGCGCCAGCTCGTTGAGGTTGCTGGCGAACTCGGTCAGCGGATTGCCCTTGGGCTCGCCGCCTTCCTCGTTGGCCTCGCGGTCGCCCGCGCCCGGCTGCTGCGCCGGTGTTTCGTGGCCGATCTTGGCAATGCCATGTGAAATGTAGTTGACGGCATCGAGGCGCGCGATCTCCTGCTGGCCGAGGAAATACACCGCGTGCGAGTCCTTTTCGCCGAACACTGCCACCAGCACGTTGGCGCCGGTCACTTCCTTGCGGCCCGATGACTGCACGTGATAGACGGCACGTTGCAGCACGCGCTGGAAGCCCAGCGTGGGCTGGGTGTCCCGCTCGTCACCTTCAGGCAGCACCGGCACTGTCTGTGCGATCACGTCGCGAAGCTCGCGGCCCAATCGCTCCAGATCGGCGCCGCAGGCTCGCAGCACGGCCACGGCG
>JAJYDI010000142.1 GCA_021777635.1 Pseudomonadota bacterium | reverse complement strand
CTCACCGATCGGCCCTGCGCTTTTGCGGCCGCCCCTGCGCCCGGCCCGCTTGCCGCTCAGGCCTTGAGGCGCGTCTCGCACCAATCCGCTAGCGCGGCGAGATCGGAAAACTCGAGGTCCGGCGCAGGCCCGTGTGCCCAGAGGCGTCCATCGCGGTTGATCCAAGCCGATCGCAGGCCGGCCGATTGCGCGCCGCCCACATCCAGCGCCGGATCGTCACCGATATGCAGCACCCTCCCGGGCGGTACCCCGAGCCTGCGACAGGCGGCGTGGAAGATCCGTGGGGTCGGCTTGGCACAGCCTGCTTCGCGCGCGCTGAGGCAGAAGCGGAAATGCCCGTCGAGGCCGATCCGGACTAGGTCCGCATTGCCGTTGGTCAGGCCGATCAGCGGCAGTTGTCGGGCCAGCCGCACCAGTGCCGGCGCCGCATCGGGATACAGTTCGACCTGATTGCGCGCCTCGAAATACACTTCGAAGGCCTCGTTGACATGTTGCGTGCTCTCGCCGCAGGCGGCGAATGCGGTGGCCAGCGTCAGTCGGCGCTGGGCGCTGAAATCGTGGGCAAGATCCGGACGCTCATCGGCGATGCGTTCCCGCAGCCGACGCATCGCGGCGATCGGAAACGCGTCAGCGACGCGCGGGCACCAGTGGCGCAGCCAGCGATCGAGCTGGCGTTCGGCGTGCTCGATGGCCGGCAGCACCGGCCACAGCGTGTCGTCGAGATCGAGCGACAGTGCGAGCAGTTGCATCAACCGCCGCTATCGTCGGCCGTCGCCTTGTCGCGTGCCCGTTGCCTGAGCATGCGTTGCCGGGCCTTTTCGGTCAGCGGCGAGGTCGGCGCGATGCTGGCGCCCTGCGAATAGGTGGCGCCGGGCGCCGCCACCGGTCCGTTCATCGCGACGGATGCCGATTCGCCGTTGATCCGCGCGGCGATCCAGCTGCGGCGCTGGCCCTCGCGCTGAGCGAGCGTGGCCGCGTCGGCGTAGGGGATCAGCATGTGCTCGCGCATGATGGCATGGGCGCGCGGCGTATCGATGAAAGCCATCAGCCGACTCACCGCAGCCGCGTGCGGATCCTCGGGATTGGTGGCGAAATAGAGCGGGGTGTAAAGGGGATAGCTGCCGCTAGCGAGGTTGGCAACGCTGGGTCGGACACCCTCGATGTCGAGCATGCGCAGTTTCGGGTTGGCGAAGACGTTTGACAGTGTGCTGACGCCAAGGCCGTCCGGATCGAGCGAAACCGCGACTTCGAGTTGCTGGGTGTTGAGATACAGGCGTGGCGCGGCGACATTGACATCGCCGTTGCCGTACAGAAGCCGGCGCAGGCTGTACTCGACGCCATCGAGCGGGCTGGCGATGGAGTAGAGATTGATCGGCGCATCGCGACCACCCAACTGGCGCCAGTTGGTGATCTTGCCCCAATAAATGTTGTACAGCTGCCGCAGCGTGATATTGCGAACCGGGTTGTTCGGGTGCTCGATCATCACCAGTGCGTCCCATGCCACCGGGGTGAAGGTCAGCACGCTTTCCTGGCTGCGCTTGGCGAAAGCCGGGCGCGCGCTGCCGGCGATGTCCACCTGTCCACTGATCGCCTCGTCGATGCCCGAAATGGTATTGAACGGCTGCACCTCCATGCGACCTTGTCCGCTGCGCTGCCAAGCCTTGGCCAGCGACTCGGCGAGACTGCGTGCGGTGGTGCTGTCGCCGCGCCAGCGCAATGCGGGCTCGGCCTGGGCCGTGGCGGCATAAGACAGCACCGCAAGGAAAACCAGCCACCAGAGGCGCGGGGTATAAATGGACATGACGTCATCTCGAGGGCCGCACCGCGGCGCGCGCCCCGATTATGGCTCCGCCGCGCCTTCGGCGCATGCGCACGCGGTCACTATTCGGCCATGATGTTAAACCAGCATCCGTCCCGCACCACCGTCAGCAGCCGCTGGCGCGGCGGTACGCAAAAACAGGGCGCGCAGACCTGCAATGTCATTCACGCGTCGCTGGTTGACGTCGGATCGCCGCTGCAACCAGCGCGTGCCCTGGGCCATGATCAGCAACGGTCGCCGCTCCGGCTACAGGTTCGGCAACATCGTCTGCAATTCCCAAGGGCCAGGTCGAGTTCGACCATCCCAGCCTGCGGATGATTGCAGCTGACCCGGAGGCGAGCGTTGACAGCCCGGGAGCGGAGGGGTACGGTTCGGCCTCGCCCGCGATCACAACATGTTGTGTCCGGGGCGCCCCATTTTACCAAGCGCTGGGGCGCTATGACCCTCCAGCCCCGGGGAAGGTTGCAGGCTCCGAGATGACTTATGCCGCGTTCCAGACCGCCGTCGTCGTCCCGTCGCCCGCGCGCCGGTGCGCCGCGAGGCGGAGCGTCCGCCGATGCCGGTTCGGGCGCTGCTGACACGCTGAATCCGCAGACAAGGGAGACAACAACAACCATGAGCACGGTGCGTGCGGAAGCGGCGATCCGGAGTGCGGCGGAGATTCCCCTGCAGGCCGCCTCCCAGGACATCTGGGACAAGAAATACCGCCTCAAGACCAAGCTGGGCAAGCCCGTCGACGCCAGCGTCGACGATACCTACAAGCGCGTGGCGCGGGCGCTATCCGACGTCGAGGCCACGCCGGAAAAGCGCGAGTACTGGTACGAGCGTTTCCTGTGGGCGCTGCGTCGTGGCGCGATACCCGCCGGCCGCATCACCTCCAACGCGGGCGCGCTGGAGCACAAGCCGGCCACCTCGACGATCAATTGCACGGTGTCGGGCACCATCCGCGACTCCATGGACGACATCCTCGAGAAGGTCCACGAGGCCGGGCTGACGTTGAAGGCCGGCTGCGGCATCGGCTACGAGTTCTCGACGCTGCGTCCGCGCGGCGCCTACGTGTCGGGCGCCGGCGCGCACACCTCCGGCCCGCTGTCGTTCATGGATATCTACGACAAGATGTGCTTCACCGTCAGCTCCGCCGGCGGCCGCCGCGGTGCGCAGATGGGCACCTTCGACATCTCGCATCCCGACGCCAAGGAATTCATCCGTGCCAAGCGCGAAGACGGGCGCCTGCGTCAGTTCAACCTCAGCCTGCTGATCACCGACGAGTTCATGGTCGCGGTCGCCGAGGATCGCGACTGGCCGCTGGTGTTTCCGGTGCATGTCAAGGAAAAGAACGAGGTCGATCTCGGCGACGCCGCGCGGGTGATCTGGCGCGAATGGCCCACGCACGAGAACTATGTCGTTCGCGCTGACGGACTGGTGGCCTGCAAGATCTATGGGCACATTCGCGCGCGCCACCTGTGGGACATGATCATGGTCTCGACGTACGACTACGCCGAGCCGGGTTTCATCCTGATCGATCGCGTCAACGAGATGAACAACAACTGGTGGTGCGAGCACATCCGCGCGACCAATCCCTGCG
>JAJYDI010000141.1 GCA_021777635.1 Pseudomonadota bacterium | reverse complement strand
AGAACCTGGTGCACATCGCCGAGCGGGCGCGCAACCTCAAAGGGCATGGCCTCGACGAAGGCATTTCCACCCGCATGCTGATCTACGCCGGCAGCCTGATCGCCAAGGGCGTGGCGCCGCTGGCGGCGTGCCGCGTCGCCTTGGTGCGGCCGATCACCGACGACCCCGACATGCGCGATGCGCTCGATTCGGCGGTCACCACCTACTTCTGATCGGACCGCATCGCCCGTACGCTCCCGGCAGCGCTGTCTTGCGGCCGGGGCGGGGTTCGCATCATGGCCATTCACCTCGAAGAATTCCAAGAACTGCTCGACGAACTGCCCGGAGGCGCGCAGGAGCTGCTGCGTGCGTCCTGGAACGAGGCGGCGCGTGCATTCACGCCGCGCGGCCTGGACAACTACATCAAGGGCGCGGTCGCGTTGCATCACCTCGGCCGCGGCGAAGACCTGGTCGTCGGCTTCATCCAGTCCATGCCCGAGCTGGCGCGCGGGGTGGGCGAGGAAGTGCTGCCCGATCTGGTCAATTTTCTCCTCAGCATGGCGTCCAAGACCTCGGGCCATGTGCTGGCGCTGATCGTCGGCACCGCGCCGCTGGCGGCGCAGCGCCTGGGCGATGCCGACCTGTTCGGCAGTTACCTCAAGGTGCTCGAGATCGTGCTGGCGCAGGTGCCCCGCGGCCTGCGCCCGATGTTGGAAAACCTCGACCGTCTGCTCACCCAGCTCACCTTGGGTGGCCTGCGGCGCTGGGTGCAGTGGGGCGCGCAGGCGTATCGCAGCGATTTCGACGGTCAGGTCGCGTACTTTTCGCTGCAGAGTCCGGACGCGCTGGCTGTGCTGCAGCAAGAGCGCAAGGGCACGCTGTTCGTCGACATCCAGCGCCGCCTGAACATCTATCAACGCGCGATGTGGGGGCGCGATTTTTTCCTGCGGCCGACCGCGGGTGATTACGAAAACCGCGAAGCACTCAAGCCCTACATCGAGCATTACGTCATCCACATCGCCGACGCCTACGACGACTACAAGCCGCTGGGCCCCGACACCCCGCCCGAGCAATGCGTGCCGGCGCTGGAGATCTACCGCGCCGCGGCCAACCATTGCGCCGCGCATCTGGTGTTCACCCAACAGCCGCTGTCCATGCAGATGCTGCACCCGGCGCAAATGGCCGTGATCGAGGTGTTCGAAGATGCGCGGGTCGAGGAACTGGCAATCCGGCAGTTTCCGAACATGCGCGAGGCCTGGCTGGCGTTGCACCCGGTGTTCGACGATGCGCGCGAGCCGCAGAGCGTCGGCGAACTGCTCGACCGCCTGGCTCGCGCGTTGCTGGAAGCGCAGAGCCGCGACCCGCATCCCTGGGTGCGCGAAGCCGTGGCGGCGTTTCGCGCGCAGGACGATCTGTCGAGCAACCAGACGAGCTGGAACCTCGGCATCGATTTGTCGCACAAGCTGTTCGAGCTGCCGCTGCCCGAGTTCAACAGCCGCACCGATCACCGCTTGAGCGCGATCTACCGCGACGACAACCGGGCGGTGTGGCAGCTCGAGGAGTACGACGAGGCGCAGGCGCTGGAAGCCACCTGGCAGACGCGGCAGCAGGTGCGCAAGAAAGTCAGCCTGATGGAAATGGTCAACGAAGTCGACAACGAGTTCGCCGGCGATGACGCGCAGGAAGTCTGGGAGCTGCCGACCGAATACCTGTTCGACGACGGCGTCAGCATCAACGAACTCGAAGGCCGCCCACCGATTTCCGAGCCTTTCCATTATCCCGAGTGGGACTACCAGATTCAGCTCGACCGCCCGAACTGGGTCACCGTCCTCGAGCGCCATCCGCCGGTGCGTGAGCTCGAAATCATCGAGAACATCATCGCCGATAACAAGCCGTTGATCTCGCGGCTGAAGTTCCTGATCGAATCGATGGTGCCGCAAGGCATGCAGCGCATCCGTCACGTCGAAGATGGCGACGAGATCGATATCAACGCCGCGGTGCGCGCGATGATCGACATCCGCATGGGCCAGCAACCCGACCCGCGCATCATGATGCGGAACAAGCGCAAGCTGCGCGAGCTCGCCGTGATGGTGTTGCTGGACATGTCCGAGTCGTCCAACGACAAGGTGCGCGGACACGACTACACGGTGATGGACCTCACCCGCACGGCCACCGTGCTGTTCGCCGACGCGCTCGACCGCATCGGCGATCCGTTCGCGATCCACGGCTTCTGCTCCGATGGCCGGCACGACGTGCACTACCACCGCTTCAAGGACTTCGACCAGCCGTATGGCGACCTCGTCAAGGCACGCCTGGCCGGCATGAAGGGGCATCTGTCCACGCGCATGGGCGCGGCGCTGCGTCACGCCGGGCACTATCTGGCGCAGCAGCCCAAGTCCAAGCGCGTGATTTTCGTCATCACCGACGGCGAGCCGGCCGACAACGACGTGCGTGATCCGCAATACCTGCGCCACGACACCAAGCATGCGATCGAGCAACTCGCGCGCCAGGGCATCACGGTGTATGCGCTGTCGCTCGACCCGCATGCCGACCAATACGTATCGCGCATTTTCGGGGCGAAGAACTTCACCGTCATCGACCAGGTCGAGCGTCTGCCGGAAAAACTGCCGATGCTGTACATGAACCTCACGCGCTGAAGGGTGCCACGCGATGAAAATCAGCTTGCGCACCTTCGTCTTTCTCGACGCGCTGCAACCGCAGCTCGCGTCCTATCTCGCCACCTCGTCGCAGGGCTTTCTGCCGGTGCCGGGCGATGCCTGCATGTGGATCGAAGTCGCCCCCGGAATGGCGGTCCACAACCTCTCGGACATCGCGCTGAAAAAAACCAATGTGCGCATGGGTGAGCAGGTGGTGGAGCGTGCGTTCGGATCGATGGAAATCCATTTCCGCAACCAAAGCGAAGTGCTCGCCGCCGGTGATGTGATCCTGCGGCAGCTCGACACCACGATGGAATCGCGCCTGCGCTGCAAAATCGCTTGGAACGAGATCATCCGCGCCATCACCCCCGACCATGCCACGCTGATCAACCGTCAACTGCGCAAAGGCTCGATGCTGTTGCCGGGCAAGAGCATGTTCATCCTCGAAGTCGAGCCCGCCGGCTACATTGTCTATGCGGCCAATGAAGCGGAAAAGGCCGCTCACGTCACGCTGGTGGACGTCAAACCCTTCGGCAGCTTCGGCCGCCTGACCATGATGGGATCGGAGGCCGAGGCCGAGGAGGCGCAACGTGCCGCAGTAGCGGCGATCGAGCGCCTGAACCAGCGCGCTGCCGCCCACCCCTGAGGCGGAGCGACGCTGCCGAGCCGCCCCCGCACATCGCATCATGGAAATCGACTCGATCGCCAAGCGCCTGCTGTTTTGCACGGTGCGCGTGGACACCGAACTCGAAGACGGCAGTGCCGGCTCGGGAACC
>JAJYDI010000140.1 GCA_021777635.1 Pseudomonadota bacterium | reverse complement strand
GGCCTACCTGGTGCTGATCGCCGCGTTCGTCGCGGTGCTGGGGTGGAACGCTGGGATCGCCCGTGTCGGGGCCACCGCAGGGGTGCTGTTCATCAACCTGGTCCCGGTGACGGCCTTCGCCATCGGCGCGTGCATGGGACGCCATTTCGGCAGCGCCGAGCTGCTCGGTGCCGCGCTGGTGATGAGCGCCTTGGTGATCAACAGCGTGTTCGCCGCGCTGGGTGCGCGCTCGGTTCGCCGAGCGCGCAAGCCGGAAGCCCTGGCCGCTTGCCCGGCCCGCTGAGCAACAGCCGAGCTGGCAGGTGGCCGTGGTCGTGAATCAAGCGTCGGGCGAGGCCGTCTTTCGGGGGACGGCTTCGGTAGACGTCTCAAGCCCCCGCGGGCTTGGCCGTCAGCTCGATGTGCAGCGCCTTCATGACCGCCAACGTCGCCCCGCTCCCCGGGGGGATGCGCCTGATCCAGGAACCGGCCGCTCGCCCAGAAGTGATCATGCCAGTCGATGATGCGCCCCCGTCCTCGCTGCCCCAGACGCAAAAAAGCCCGGGTGGCGTGAACCACTCGAGCCTTGCAAACTGGTGTCCCCTAGATCTGCACGCTCTCCGAATAAGATCAGACGACTCCTGGACAAGAAGGCACGGGCAAACCATGGGACGCCGCCGCAAGAACGAACTCGGGGATGTCTTCGAAGTGCTGGCCATGCTGCCCTGGTGGGCGTCGCTCATCGCCGCCGTGCTGAGCTACGTCTTCCTGCACGCACTGGCCAGGCCGCCCGTCGTGGCGTCGGGCGCCGACGCCGCGAAGCAGCTTGCTCCCGTGATGGTCCACGCCGTCATCGCAGGCGCCGCAGTCTTCGGCCAATACCTCGTGCCGATCCTTTGCCTGATTGCCGCGGCCATGTCGATGTTCAAGCGGCGACAGGGTCGTGAACTCGCCAGCCGGGTGGCCACCGCGCCCGCGGCCGCCGCGCTCGACGCGATGAGTTGGCAGGATTTCGAGCGACTGGTCGGCGAGGCGTTCCGCCAGCGCGGCTACAGCGTTGTTGAAACCGGGCGCGGCGGAGCCGACGGCGGCGTGGATCTGGTTCTGCGCAAGGGCCAAGAGAAGTTTCTCGTGCAGTGCAAGCAGTGGAAGGCGCTGAAAGTCGGGGTCGAGGTCGTCCGGGAACTGTTCGGCGTGATGGCCGCGCGCGGCGCCGTCGGTGGTTTCGTCGTGACCTCGGGAACGTTTTCCGGCGACGCTGCGGAGTTCGCCCGCGGGCGCAACGTCGAATTGATCGACGGTGTCGCGCTGCACCGCATGCTGCGTGCGTTGCATACGCGTTCGACAGCTCGGGAGCCCGCGGCGCACGCCTCCGAAGCACCGCAGACCGATGCGCCCAATTGCCCGGTCTGTGGGTCGGGCATGGTTCGGCGCACGGCAAGGAAGGGAGCGAATGCCGGCAAGGCCTTCTGGGGCTGCGCGCGCTACCCCGGATGCCGCGGAACCCGGCCGAGCTGAGCGTGGACCCGGCCACCGCCGAGTACTACGCGGGGCACGCGGCCGAGCTGGCGCTGCGCTACGAACAGGTGCCGAGTCCTCTCGCAGGATATTTCGCGACGGCATTCCCAGCGGGAAGTCGCGTGCTCGACGTCGGCTGCGGCTCGGGTCGCGACCTGGCGGCACTGCGTGCGGCAGGCTTCGAAGCCTGCGGCGTCGAACCTGTCGACGCGCTGCGTGCACAGGCCTTGCGCCTGCACCCCGAACTCGAAGGGCGCATCGCCGCGGGCGCACTGCCCGGCCTCGGTGAGCCCTTCGGTGGAGGCTTCGACGGCGTGCTGTGCAGCGCCGTGCTGATGCATCTGCCGCAAGCCGAGTTGTTTGACGCCGCCTTCGCGCTGCGCGCCGTACTGCGCCCGCACGGCCGGCTGCTGCTGTCGATTCCGCTGACCCGTGGCGACCCGCTGCAGCAAGACCGCGACGTCGGCGGAAGGCTGTTCACGCCCCTGGTCCCGGAAGCCTTGCAGCTGCTGTTCGAGCGCATCGGGCTGCAACCGATCGGTCGCTGGGACACCGACGATGCGCTGCAGCGACCCGGCACGCGCTGGTCCACGCTGCTGTTCGAACTGCGTGCGACTGGATCGCGCGTCACGTGCCGCGCTTGACGGGGGAAGTGTCTGTGACACCGCGCCGGACACGGAGCCCGGCCTGCCCTCACCGGCTCGCCGTTCCCTTCGCATCCAGCCTGTCCAGCCTGGCAGCAAACTCGACCCGGCCACGTCGATCGCCCGCGCTGATCGATCTTGCGCAAAAAATGCGTTGGACTCGATGCACCGAAACAAATGATCATGATTGCGACATATGTAAATGTCGCAACATCACAGACCGCCTTTGACGGCGGCGGGGGGAGACATGATCAACTCAGGGAAATCGGCGCGACGCCTTGTGCGTGGCGCCGCGATCGCCGCACTGCTGGGCGCGGTGCTGACGGGGCCGGGCGCGTACGCCGCGAACTGGTTCGAGCTGCAGGGCATTTCCAATCCGGCCTGGGGCAAAGGCCATGTGTCGGCATGGATCGAGCCTGCGTACACCCGGTTCGACGCCACCGAGGCGGCCAATCACCACGTGCCGACTTCGGATCTGGTCGGGCCCGAGTTCGACGGATCGTCTCGGCTGACCCTGCAGCGCGCCAGGCTGTCGCTGCGCGGCAAGCTCGACCGCCACGTCGACTACTTCCTCTCGGGAGAGTTCGGCGATAACGCGTTCACCCGCGGCGGCAGCGGCTACGCGCCCAGGCTGTACGACGCCAACGTGATGCTGAGTCACTACGTTCCGGGGGTACGCGTCGAGGTCGGTCTGATCCGTGCGCCGGGCCCCGAGGACGCCTTGTCGGGCTATATGGGCTATGCGTTTTTTGCCCAGCTGCCCACGGTCATCGGTCAGCTGATGCAGCCGACCTTCTACGCGCGCGGCCAGCACTATGCCCCGGTCGCGGGCGGCTACCTCGTGCCGGCCGCGGCGATGTCGAGCAACAACGGATTCCACTACCCCGGGGTCGAGGCGACCGACTGGTTTGCGCTGCGCCCGAACCTCGAACTGGGCTATGCGGTCATGCTCGGCCAATACGGCAAGGTGTTCACGGCCGACACCGGCAACGGGCCGATCGCCGCCGCGCGCCTGCAGGCTTCGTGGCTGCTCGGCGGCGGCAAGGGGCCGTACCGCAACGACCTCACCGCCTTCGTCTGGCGCCAGCAGGCCAGGCCGTCGATCAACGGCACCTCCAGTTCCCTGCAACGCGACGGGCTGGGCATCGCGCTGCGCCGCGGCTTCATGGTGCCGGGGGCGACGTCGCTGAAGATTGAATACATGGAAGGGCGCGGCACCATCATCGCACCGCCGGCGTTCCAGCCCGCTCCGGGGCTGCTGCCGGGGCAGGAGGAGTCGACGGTGTATGCGTCCAGCAGCAACCAGGCGCGCGGCTATTACGCGTCGGCCGGCG
>JAJYDI010000139.1 GCA_021777635.1 Pseudomonadota bacterium | reverse complement strand
CTTCTGCGCGCCTTCTCCATGCTCTCGCGCCACGACGGAAAACTGATGCTGCTCGGCTGTGGTGATGGTGAACCCACTCTTCGCGCGCTCGCGACGGAGCTTGGCATTGCCGACCGAGTGATCTTTGCCGGATTCCACGCCGACCCGTCGCCGTTTTATGCGACGGCGGATCTGTTCGTGCTTTCGTCGGATTACGAGGGCTTTGGCAACGTAATTGTCGAGGCGCTGTCGTTCGGCGTGCCGGTGGTCTCGACTGACTGCCCGTCTGGCCCAGCGGAAATTCTCGACCATGGTCGTTACGGCACGCTGGTGCCGGTAGGAGACGCCGCGGCGTTGGCGCAGGCGATGGACGAGGCGCTGTCACGCCCGCACGATCGCGAAGCGTTGAAGCGTCGTGCCCGCGACTTCGACCCCGAAAAAGCGGCGGCGGCATATTTGAACTTGTTGATGTCGCGCAACCCCGGCGAAACGGACACATGAACCGAAGCGTGCTCTACATTACCTACGATGGGTTGGTGGAGCCGCTGGGCCAATCGCAAGAACTGGCTTATCTGGCGCGGCTAGCACGACTGGCGCGGTTGGCGCTGGGGCGACGCATCTGTAGAGCTTCGAGAAGGCCGAGGACCGGGTCGGCGTCGCGCTCGATGCCTTCGATTCGCACAGCCTCCCTCAGGGACTGTGTGATTTATTGGCCCTGTGCACGGGGCTGGATACCCCTAGCCGCTGCGTGGCGATCGCCCAGCGGCATTTTTCACTGAATGAAGGGGTGCGCCGCTATGCCGCGCTCTATGAAAGTCTGTGCGCCTGATGCGCGTTCTGGTCCTGTCCGGCTACGGTGACGTCGGCGCCAGCAGCCGCGTGTGCATGGGACAATATTTTCCTGTGCGGGGGGGGGGGTACGGGCGCGGAAATCATGGTGACGGGCACGCCGTTTCACTCGGTGCGGTGGTGGTGAGGCGCCGGAAGCGGTATTGATAGGAGACTTTCCTATCGGCATCATGCCGCTGCCCGATGACTCCTGGGAGCGCGGCGAGTGCGGCTACAAGTTGATCCAGTACATGGCCTGCGGTGTGCCCGTGGTGGCCCGGGCGGTGGACGTGAGCCGCGAGATCGTGTGCAGCCGGATATCCATAGCGAGCCGGCGACCGAGCGAGCGGAATGGACGAATGCGCTGCGAATGAGGAGTATTCTGCAGACAGCGACCAGCCGGAGGAATTCCTGACGTGTGCGGCCTGACGGGCTTCT
This sequence comes from Pseudomonadota bacterium, assembly GCA_021777635.1. The sequence goes on along the minus strand of JAJYDI010000139.1, from coordinate 2,314 downwards.
GGCACCCGGGCGCAAACGCGGATGTACTGGCGCCACAGGCGCAGGCGATGGCCGATCGCATTGCCCACCGCGGCCCGGACGACGCCGGGGTATGGGTCGATGCCGGAGCCGGTCTTGCGCTCGCGCATCGGCGCTTGGCCATTCTGGACCTCACCCCAGCCGGGCATCAGCCGATGTGTTCAGCCTCCGGTCGTTTCGTGATCGTCTTCAACGGCGAGATCTACAACCACCTGGCGCTGCGGCGCGAGCTGGAAGCGGCCGGTTCGGCGCCGACGTGGCGCGGGCACGCCGATACCGAGATCCTGCTGGTCGCGATCGAACGGTGGGGCATCGAGGCGGCGCTCCAGCGTGCGGTGGGCATGTTCGCGATCGCGTTGTGGGACCGGCAGCAACGCACGCTGACGCTGGCGCGCGACCGTGCCGGCGAAAAGCCGCTGTACTACGGCTGGCAGGGCGATGTGTTCCTGTTCGGCTCGGAGCTGAAGGCGCTGCGCGCGCATCCGGCCTTCAGGGCCGGGGTGGATCGCGGCGCGCTGACACTGCTGCTGCGGCACAACTACGTTCCGGCCCCTTATTCCATTCATCCCGGCATCTTCAAGCTGCCAGCGGGCACTTGGCTCACGCTGCGATCGGGCGAGCGCGGCGCCGAACCCCGAGCGTACTGGTCGCTCGCGGAGGTGGCCGAGCGCGGAATCGCCGATCCCTTCACCGGCAGCGAAACGGAGGCGCTCGAAGGCTTGGCCGAGGTGCTGGGTCGCGCCGTGGCCGGTCAGTGCATAGCCGACGTGCCGCTCGGTGCGTTGCTCTCGGGCGGCATCGATTCGTCGCTGATCACCGCACTGATGCAAGCGCAGAGCAGCCAGCCGGTGCGTACCTTCACCATCGGCTTCGAAGAGCAGGCCTACGACGAGGCGCGCTATGCCCGCGCGGTGGCCGCGCACCTGGGCACGCAACACACCGATCTGCACCTGTCGGCACGCGATGCGCTCGCGCTGATCCCGAAGTTGCCGGCAATGTACGACGAGCCGTTCGCGGACTCTTCGCAGCTGCCCACCCATCTGGTGATGCAGATGGCACGCCGGCACGTGACCGTGGCGTTGTCCGGCGATGCGGGGGACGAGTTCTTCGGCGGCTACAACCGGTACTTCCTTGGGCCGGCCGCATGGCGGCGTATCGGCTGGATGCCGATGGGGTTGCGGCGCATGCTGGGTGCCGGCATGACGGCGCTTCCCGCGCCGACCTGGAACGCATTGGCTCACCTGCTGACCCGGCGCTTGGCTGTCGCCCAACTGGGTGACAAGGCGCACAAACTCGGTCTGCGCCTGCGCCGGGTGCGCAGCATCGACGATTTGTACGTGTCGCTGGTGACCGAATGGCCCGATGCCGCCGGCATGGTGGTGGACGACCGCGTTCCTCCTAACCTGCTGGATGCGCGCGAGCGTTGGCCGCGACTTCCCGATCCGGTGGCGAGGATGATGGCGCTCGACGCGATGACCTATCTACCCGACGACATTCTGGTGAAGGTGGACCGCGCGGCGATGGCCGTGTCGCTGGAAACCCGCGCGCCTTTCCTGGACCGCGACGTGATGGCATTCGCCTGGCGCCTGCCGATCTCGATGAAACTGCGCGACGGCAAGGGCAAGTGGATTCTGCGCAGACTGCTGGATCGTTACGTGCCGCGAGAACTGATCGAGCGGCCTAAGATGGGCTTCGGCATTCCGCTGGACGATTGGCTGCGTGGTCCGCTGCGCGAGTGGGCCGGCGACCTTCTGGCCGAGGATCGGCTGCGTTGCGAAGGCTATCTGCATCCGCAGGTCATCACCCGCACCTGGCAGGCGCACCTGCGCGGCGAAGGCCGCTACGGCTATCGGCTGTGGTCGGTGCTGATGTTCCAGGCGTGGCTCGAGGCCAATCGCGTCCCGGCATGAAGATCGTCCTGTTCGCCAACACCGACTGGTATCTGTGGAACTTCCGGCGTTCGCTGGCGGTGGCGGCGCGCGAGGCCGGGTTCGAGGTGCTGCTGCTGTCCCCACCGGGCGAATTCGGTGCGAGGTTCGCGGCGCTCGGCTTGCGCTGGCAGCCGCTCGCGATGGATCGGCGCAGCCTGAACCCGTTGCGCGAACTCGGCGTGATTTGGCGGTTGGTGCGCCTGCTGCGGTGCGAACAGCCGGTGTTGGTGCACGGCTTCACCATCAAGTGTGCCGTGTACGGCGCGCTGGCGGCGCGGCTCGCGGGGGTGCCCGCGCGCATCAATGCGGTCGCCGGCATGGGTTACGTGTTCAGCAGTCGTGACCTCACGGCGCGCCTGCTGCGA
>JAJYDI010000138.1 GCA_021777635.1 Pseudomonadota bacterium | reverse complement strand
AGCGGCGCGTCGCCCTGGGCGATGCGCGCCAAGGCCGCGGCGATCTCCAGCGCCGGCACGTTGTGCGCCTGCTCGTATTGCTCGACCAGGGCCTGGAACGGCTCCAGTCCGCCGGCGGCCAGCGCATCGCCGATGCGCTGCATGAACCGCGCGATGCGCCGGTCGTTGACCGCCTCGACGCTGGGCAGGCTCATCGGCGTGATCGGCTGGCGCGTGGCGCGTTCGATCGAGCGCAGCATGCCGCGCTCGCGCGGCGCGACGAACAGGATTGCCTCGCCGCTGCGGCCGGCGCGACCGGTGCGGCCGATGCGGTGCACGTAGGACTCGGTGTCGTAGGGGATGTCGTAGTTGAGCACGTGACTGATGCGGTCGACGTCGAGTCCGCGGGCGGCGACGTCGGTAGCGACCAAGATGTCGATCTGGCCGTCCTTGAGCTGCTGCACGGCACGTTCGCGCAGCGGCTGGGCGACGTCGCCGTTGATCGCAGCGACGGAGAAACCGCGCGCGGAAAGCTTGCTCGCCAGATCCTCCGTCGACTGCTTGGTGCGCGCGAACACCAGCATGGCATCGAACGGTTCGGCCTCGAGGATGCGCGTCAGTGCGTCGAGCTTGTGCATGCCGCTGACCGACCAGTAGCGCTGGCGGATGTTGGGGGCGGTGGTGGTCTTGGCGGCGATGGTGATCTCCGCCGGGTCGCGCAGGTGGTTCTGCGCGATGCGTCGCACCTGCGTCGGCATCGTCGCCGAGAACAGCGCCACCTGGCGCGCCGGTGGCGTGCGCGCGAATACTTTTTCGACGTCGTCGATGAAGCCCATGCGCAGCATCTCGTCGGCTTCGTCGAGCACCAGACAGGCGAGGTCGTCGAGGCGCAGCGTGCCGCGCTCGAGATGATCGATCACGCGACCGGGCGTGCCGACCACGACGTGCGCGCCACGCTTGAGGCCGGCGAGCTGCGGGCCGTATCCCTGGCCGCCATAGATCGGCAGGACGTGGAAGCCGGGCAGGTGCATGGCGTAGCGCTGAAACGCTTCGGCGACCTGGATCGCCAGTTCGCGCGTCGGCGCCAGCACCAGCACCTGCGGTTGCGCGCGCGCCAGGTCGAGCCGGGCCAGCAGCGGCAAGGCGAAGGCGGCGGTCTTGCCCGTGCCGGTCTGCGCTTGGCCCAGCAGATCACGACCGGCCAGCAACGGCGGGATGGTCGCGGCCTGGATCGGCGAGGGCGTTTCGTAACCGACGTCGATCAGCGCGCGCAGTAGCGGCTCGGAAAGACCGAGGTCGCGAAACCCGGCGGCAGCCGGCACGGGGAGGGGAGTGGACATGGTGTGTTCTCGATGCGCGCAGCGGTCACGGCAGGCGGCGCGCGCAGGGCAGGGGGTTGGACCACTTTAGCCGGTCATGCCCGGATTGCCGAATCCGCGCGCACTGCGGTGGCGGGAACATCGGCGGCGGGATGCGGTCTGAGCGTCCATGCACCCCGCCGCGACGCTGATGTTCGGGCTCACCACCGCCGCCTTGCTCTGGGGCGTGCTGTTCGGCGCCATCGGCTCGGGCTACTTCATTTATGGCAAGAAGCAGGGTGAGCCGATCGAGATGCTCGCGGGTGCCGGCCTCATCGGCATGACGTTCATCGTCACGAGCAGCCTGTGGATCGTCGTGCTGGGCCTGATGCTGTGCCTGGTGCCCTGGCTGTGGCGGCGTCTTACCTGACGACAAAGCCCGTCTTGCACGCGCCGTCAGGGGAGCAGCACCAGCTTGCCGATGCTCCGACCAGACTCGATGTGCCGCTGGGCATCCGCGGCCTGCGCCAGGCCGTAGGTCTGCACCGGCAAGGGCTGCAGGCGGCCATCGGCGAAGCGTTCGAGCAGCCAGTGCATGCCCTCGGCCAGGCGCGGCGCTTCGGCGGCGAGAAAGCTCAGATTGCAAGCCAGCACGCTGCGGTTGGACTGGGTCATGTCGAGCGGGTTGAAGCGCGGCGTGCGCAACCAGTCACGCGCCAGCGCCAGCCAGTTCAGGCGACCATTGCGCGGCAGCATGCTGGCAAAGCCATAGACGCAGAGCTTTCCGGCCGGCGCGAGGTGCGCGTAGCTCTGCGCGAGCGTACTGACGCCGTTGGCATCGAAGATCGCCTGACAGCCAGCCGGCGCCAGCCTGCGCACCTCCCACCACGGATCCTGCGCGGACTTGTCGATTACCGCCGAGGCGCCCATGGTCACCGCGTGCGCGACCTTGTGCGCGGCGCCGACGATGCCGATCACCCGGCAACCTGCCTGATGCCCCAGCTGGCACAGCGCCGAGCCGACGCCGCCGGCCGCCGAATGCACCAGCCAGGTGTCGCCGGGTCGCGGCAGCAGTAGCTGCGTCGTCATGAACCAGGCGGTCAGGAACACGGTCGGCAAAGCGGCCGCGTGAAGCGTGTCGAGGCTCGCGGGCAGGGCGAACAGCTGGCCCACGGGCACCCGAACATGGCTGCTGTAGCCCTCGAACAGGGTCAGGGCCACGACGCGATCATCGATCGCGAAGCCCTGCGCGCCCGGACCCAGCGCAATGACTCGCCCGGCGACTTCGAAGCCCGGCGTGATCGGGTAGCCGTGCAGTTTGTTCGCCGAGGCGTACAGACCCATGCGCACGATACTGTCGGCATAGTTGACGCCTGCCGCCTCGACCGCGATCAGCACCTCGCCGGTTGCGGGCGACGGGTCGGGTTCCTCGACCAGGCGCAGTCGGTCGTAGCCTCCGGGGCGGTCGATGACGATGCGGCGCATGCCGCGTCTTGTATCACGCGCTGGCGACCAGGCCGTGCTGGCGCAGCCAATCGGCGAACTGCGGCAGCGGCAGGGCGCCAGAGGCGCGGGCGATCTCGCGCCCGTCACGGAAGGCGATCAGCGTGGGAATGCTGCGGATGCCGAGGCGGCCGGCGCTGGCCGGATTGGCCTCGGTATCGAGCTTGGCGAAGCGCAATTGCGGTTCGAACTGGCGCGCGGCCTGCTCGAACACGGGCGCGAACTGGCGGCACGGGCCGCACCATGCCGCCCAGCAGTCGAGAATCAGCGGAATCCGCGTGTGCTCGACCAGCGTGGCGAAGTTGGCATCGGTCAGCGTGGCCGGATGGCCGTCGAACAACGGCTGATGGCATCGACCGCAGGCCGGCGCGTCGGCGAGGCGATGGGCGGGGACACGATTGACTGCGTTGCAGCGCGGGCAGGCGATTTCGATTGGGGTCGACATGGCGCTCTCCTGATCGCTAAGTGGCGGTGGCAGTCACGAAATCAAGCGCGGGCGGCTGTCGCGGCCACCGCAACACGCTACCCTTGGCGTCGTGATGTCCGATGTCGCCACAGGGGGCGCAATGCGTGCCGTTACCGTGAGAAGTGCGCTCGCATGGGGCGCGATGGTGCTGGTGCTGGCGCTCGCCGCCTGTGCGCCGCTGCCGCCAAAGCCCGCGCCGCCGCCCGCACCACCCTCGCGGGTTTTTGCCGGCAGCGTGCTGTGGCGCGAGCACGGCGCAATGCCGCCGGGCGCGCGCGTGGAGGTGACGCTGGTTCGGCAGACCGCTGGCGGTGTGAGCGTGCTGGCGCAGGTGAACGAGC
>JAJYDI010000137.1 GCA_021777635.1 Pseudomonadota bacterium | reverse complement strand
GTCCGCCCGCCGGCTGCTCGCCGCGGCATTGCTGAGTGCACTATGCGCGCCCCCGGCCAGCGCCGCATGGGCTCAGCTGTGGTCGACCGGCAACGAGATCTACCGTTGCACGCTGCAAATCACGACGACCGATGGCGAGCTGCTCATGCCGCCGCTGGGCTGGTTCCAGGTATCGGCGGGCCAGCCGTTTCCCGTCCCGATCGGCGAGCTTCCGCCTGGGCAGGCCGAGGAATCACCGCGCTTCGAGCGTCTGAAAATCCTTTGCGTGAAGCGCAACCTCGAGGATCAGCGCGAGCGCTGGGATCACAGCGGCCCGGCTCCCGGCGAGACCGTGTATTCGCTTGAACTGCACCGCGACGACCCGTTCTGGCACATCACCGACGCGGCGAGCGGCAGGACCGCGCCCGCATTGCCGCGCGACGACACGACGGTCAACTTCATCATCGGCGCCACGGCTCTCGAGCTGCAGCCGTTTTACATCACAAGAGCCTGGATCCAGCCCGATTCGGGGCTCGCATCGCCGGACTTCGGCCCGCTCGAGACCGCCTACCGTTTTTCCATCGACTGAGCCCCAAGCGCCATGCAAACTCCGACACGACACACCGCGCGCGGCGCGGCACGCACGCTGCTGCTGATCTCGGCGCTTTCGGCGCCGATGCTCGCCCAGGGCGGCGCGATCGAACTCCAGAGCAGCGGCAACGAGGCGCTGTTGTGCAGCGTCGAATACACGAGCCATGGCGGCAGGCACTTCGTCGCCTTCCCGACGTGGAACTGGGTTCTGCCGTTCGACAAGACCCGCTACGAGCTGGGCTGGCTGTATGCCGCGGACGACTTCGACTCGCCCGATTTCGAAAGTCTCACCTTGCGTTGCGTGCGGCGCGATCGGGTGATCGTGGGCGAAGTCCCGGGCTCCGACGAGCCGTCCTACTCGCTTGAACTGGCGCGCCACGATCCGCTATGGATCGTCTCCTTCGGCTCGGGGAAAAAGATGCGCCAGTTGCCACGCAATGGCACCCGGGTGTCGTTCCGGCTCGGCAGCACCGGCCTGCCGCTCGAGCCGCTGCGCCTCGTCAACATGAAGATGCGCGACGACGCCATCGAGCCGAGCTGGAAGCTGCGCTACTACGTCCCTGCCAGCGCCTATCGCCTGGCCGTCGACGAAACGGACGATTCAGCCCTGTGAGCACATCGACCTAACGCCACGGTGCAACGGCGCGGCGGCGACGGGATCCCAGCAGAGGCCGAATTCGGCCTTCCACATTCACTCACAAGGAGCATCCCATGCTGGTATCCCGTCGACCCAGGATCCTCGCCGCCGTCGCCGCACTGACCACCGCCACCTGCACGCTGAGCGGCGCGCCCCAAGCCGCCGGGCTCAGCCTGACCGCAGCGGGCAACGACGCCTTCATCTGCTATGCGAAGATAAAGCGCCGAGACGGCCATGTCGTCCTGGCCAAGCCGATGTTCGAATTCATCCGCGCGGGCGAATCGAAGTACTTCGCCCTCGGCCCGCTGCCTGCCGGTGAGGGCGATTCGTCGCCGGACTTCGGCGCGCTCACGCTGCGATGCTTGGTGCACGGAACGTTCGCCCATCCCGTCGCGGCGGGCGGCGAGGCCATGTACTCGATCGTGCTGGATCGCGAAGCCCCACTCTGGCTGACCTTTGACGAGCTGCTCAACGCCGCTTCGCTCGAGCTGCCGCGCGACGATGCGGTATTGAACCTCACGCTTGCCCGCACCGACAACCTGCTGCATGCGATCCGCATCACCGAGGCCTCGCTGAACCGGCTCGGGAGCGCTCCGCTGTTCTACGACGTGGGCACCGCGCCCTACCTGTTCACCCGCAACTGACCCGCTGCATTGGCAAGCGGCCTGCGCGGCGTCGATCCCGCGCTGACACCCCCACAACAGGCAGCCAACGCCGGCGTCACGGCGCGGGGGAACCCTGCCTGGGCCGTTTCGCTCCGATGCTCCTGCGAGTCCGGGCATCGGGTCCGGAACGTCACCAGGAATTGCTTATGTCCCACATCCGCTCCTTGCCTGCACGCCGGCGACTCGTCGCAGCGCCGCTGGTTGCGCGCTGCGCACTCCTCGGCCAGCGCCGCACGGGCCCAGCCCGGGTCGACCGGCCACGAGATCGGTCGCTGCGCGCGACACGCGCCCTGCTGCTGGCGACGACGCTGGCGGCGCCGATGCTCGCCCACGGCGCCTCGGTCCTGCTGCGCAGCAGCCACCACGAGGCGCTGCTGTGCAGCGTCGAATCCGTCAGCCGCCGCGGCGGGCACTCCGTCGCCACCCCGGCCTGGAGCTGGGTCGTGCCGTTCGCGCACACGCGCTTCGAGCTGGGCTCGCTGTATGCGTCGGCCGACGGTGACTCGCCGCATTTCCACAGTCTCACGCTGCGCTGCGTTCGGCGCGACCGGATGACCGTCGGCGAGGTCCCGCGCGCCGACGAGCCGACGTACTCGATCGAACTGAAGCGCCTCGATCCTTTGTGGAATGTCCCCATCCCCGGCACCTTGGAGTGGACGCGGCAGTTCCCGCGCAACGGCACCAGGGTCGCGTTCAAGCTCAGCGCCACCGGACTGCCGCAGCAGCCGCTGCGCATCGTGCGCGCGACCCTCAGCGAGGACCGCCCGCAGCCGGGCTGGAAACTGCGCTACATGCTCGATGGGCACGACTTCCGCCTGGTCGCCGACGGCGCGAGCGAAGCGACCGATGCATTCGATGCGCTTGATCCGGCTGACGCGATCGATTGGACCGAGTCGATCCGTTCGTCCACGTCGAGCGAGACGAGCGAGACGAGCGATTCAAGCTTCTGACAAGGCCGGCGTAACGCGGTGGCGCAACGCCGCCGCCACGCTCAGCTTGAGCACATCGGGCGAAAGCGCCTTCCTCTGCGGTGCGCGCGTATTGCGCAGCGACAAAGACGATTCGAAATATTTCGACCTCGGCCCGCTGCGCGTCGGTCAGTACGACCTGTCGCCGGACTTCAGCGCGCTGATCCTGACCTGCTGGGTGCGCACGCCGACCGAATACGGCGAGGCCGTGGACAACACTGAACGCTCGCACACGCTCATCCTGGCCCGTACCGACCCGCTTTGGCTGGCGGTCAATCCGTCGACCGGCGCCCACTCGATCGAACTGCCGCGCGACGATACCGTGCTCAGCTTCGAGCTCGCGGCCACCAGCGACCCGCAGCGTCCGCTCCGCATCGTCGGGGCCTCGCTGAACCGGCTCGACAACGGTCGCCTGGTCTACAACCTGGGCACCGCACAGTACCTGTTCACGCGCAGTTGACTAGGAATCCTCGGCGTCCTCGGAATCCTCGCCCTTCCCGCGCAAGCGGTGAGCGAGGGTCCTGGATCGACGGGATGGCGGCATGGGATGCTCCTGGTGGGTGAGCTTGGCAGGCCGAATCGCTCGGATCGGGGGCATCGTGCGCGGGGTCGTCGGCGCGGCTCATTCGGCCGAAAGGCGGTGGTAGATGTCCAGCATGTCGTAGGGCTGCTGCGGCGCGTTTGCGTCGAACGCGGCTTGTGACCAGGCGCGCACGATGTCGATGTGGTCCGGCTGCCCATTGACGTCGACGGTGGCCAGC
>JAJYDI010000136.1 GCA_021777635.1 Pseudomonadota bacterium | reverse complement strand
CCGGCGTTGGCGAGCACCTTGTGCAGGCGCTCTTCGAGCGCGGCGGACTCGGCGTCGCGCTCGCGCTTGAGGGTGAGCAGGGTACGGGTGGGCGCAGTCATGCGCGAAACTCCTCGGGTGGTACAGGGGCGGTGCCCTCGGGGGCATCCGCGAAGGCCTCCGCCTCGACGGCGGTGGCGGGGGAGGGTGCCGCATCGTCCGCGGCAACGGCCGGGTCGCCATCGGCGTGCGCCGGCGCGGTCGCGAAATCAAATTGCGGAAGCATCTCGTCAAGGTCGCGGATGTCGGCCAGCGGCGGCAGCTCGTCCAGCGACCTCAGATTGAAGTAGTCCAGGAAGGTCCGGGTGGTGCCAAAGAGCGCCGGCCGCCCGGGCAGATCGCGATGGCCAACGACGCGGATCCACTCGCGCTCCTCGAGCGTGCGGATGATGTTGCTCGACACCATCACGCCGCGGATCTGCTCGATCTCGGGGCGCGTGATCGGCTGCCGGTAGGCAATCAGCGCCAGCGTCTCCAGCAGTGCGCGCGAGTACTTGCCGGGGCGTTCGCTCCACAGCCGGGCCACCCAGGGATGGACGTCCGCGCGCACCTGGTAGCGAAAGCCCGAAGCGACTTCGACCAGGGCCACGCCGCGATGCTCGGCGTCGAGGATCAGCGCCTCGATGGCCTGCGCGATGGCCTCAGGACCGGGCTGCTCGGCGTCGCTGAACAGTGAGCCGAGTTGCGGCAGCGAGAGCGGATGGGGCGAGGCCAGCAGCGCGGCCTCGAGGATGCGTTTCAGGTTGGTCGTGTCCATGAATTCATTCGGATGCGGCAATGCGCGCCTTGAGATAGATCGGCGCCAGCGGCGCCTCCTGCACGATTTCCACCAGCATTTCCTTGGCCAGCTCGAGCATCGCGAGAAAGCTGACCACCACGCCCAGCCGCCCTTCGCCCGGATCGAACAGCGTCTGGAAGGCATGAAAGGCGCCGTCTTGCAGCGACTTCAGCACCTCGCCCATGCGCTGGCGTACCGACAGCGCGTCGCGGCGCACCGCGTGGTGGCCCGAGAGCTCGGCGCGGTGCAGCACGTCCCGCAGCGCCAGCAGCAGCTCGCGCAGATCGACCGGCGGCGGCAGGCGCACGACCACGCGATCGGTCACCTGTGCCTGCGCCAGCGCGGTGTCGCGCTCCATCCGCGGCAACGCATCGATATCGGCAGCGGCTTTCTGGAAGCGTTCGTACTCCTGCAGCCGGCGCACCAGTTCGGCGCGCGGGTCGTTTTCGATGCCTTCCGCGGCGGGCGGGCGCGGCAGCAGCAGCCGTGACTTGATCTCGGCCAGGATCGCGGCCATGACCAGGTATTCCGCGGCCAGTTCCAGCCGCATCTCGTGCATCATTCCAATGTAGTCCATGTACTGCCGGGTGATCTCGGCGATCGGAATGTCGAGGATGTCCAGGTTCTGCCGCCGGATCAGATACAGCAGCAGATCCAGCGGTCCCTCGAAGGCCTCGAGAATGACCTCGAGCGCATCCGGCGGGATGTAAAGGTCTTGCGGCATCTGCAGCAGCGGCAACCCGCGCACCAAGGCGAGCGGCATTTCCTGTTGCTGCGGAATCGGTCCGAAAACGCCTTGCGGCGCATCCGCCGGGGCGGCCTCGGAAGGCTCGGAATGCATAAGGCACTCGCGTGACGACGGCCGCGCGCCGCGGCCTGGCTCAGCGTGTCCTGCGAACATTCGGGGCGAGGCAGCCGGCCTGATGGCGCTGATCCGGCGCCGCGTGCGATCCCGGTATGACCGGGCACGCGCCCCGACCGACGCAAGGGCCGTTCAGGACCACGGCGTGACACTGACACGCGGACGGCATCTCGCCGACCGCAACCCCACCCGACGGCGCAAGCCTAAGACCCCGCGCCACGCCTGTCCAGCGCCGGCTAGGAGTGACCGCGATGGACGCGCTGCGTCAGGGCCTGCCGCGTGGGGTCGAATCGGCCCCCGCTGGCGACGGCGCCCGGACCGCGGCCCGCGCCGCGCAAGCCGGATGGGGGTATCGTTGCCGCTGGCCCGTGAATTGCTTGATCCAGTCCGAGGGCACCGCCGCAGGATCCGTTTCGGGGCGGTGCCGGCAACAACGTCGGATCGGGAGTACACCATGTCTGTCCAGGGACTGCGTCACGCGCGCAAACCAGTCGACACCACGGTGCTGATGAACCGCGGTGGCGAGAGCCTGTCCAGCGAGATCGAGGACATTTCCGCCACCGGCGTGCGGCTGCGCCGGCCGCATGGCTGGGACGGCGAATCGGGCCAGCTGTGGGTGCTCGACATGCTGTTCGAGGCCGGGCTGCACATCAATGTCGAGGCCACCGTGGCGCGCATCACCCGCGGCCACGTGTGTTTCGCCTACGCGCGCATTCCCGAGGACAAGCAGGTGCCGCTGTGGAACCTGCTGGGCGGCCACGCCGATCGCCTCGAGCCTTGGGACGACATGGCACTGAGTGCCTGACTCCGAACAGGTTCAGTGCGTCGCCGACTCGCGCAATTCGCGGCGCAGGATCTTGCCGACGTTGCTCTTCGGCAGGCTGTCGCGGAACTCGATGGTCTTCGGGCGCTTGTAGCCGGTCAGATTCTCCTCGCAATGCCGCCGCAACTCGGCCTCGGTCAGGCCAGGGTCCTTGCGCACCACGAACAGCTTGACCGCCTCGCCCGACTTTTCGTCCGGCACCCCGACCGCGGCCACCTCCAGCACGCCCGGATGCAGCGCGACCACGTCCTCGATCTCGTTCGGGTAGACGTTGAACCCCGACACCAGGATCATGTCCTTCTTGCGGTCGACGATGAAGAAGTAGCCGCGCTCGTCCATCCGCGCGATGTCGCCGGTGTGCAGCCAGCCGTTGCCGTCCATCACCTTGGCGGTCTCGTCGGGCCGGTTCCAGTAACCCTTCATCACCTGCGGGCCCTTGACGCACAATTCGCCGACCTGGCCCATGGGCAGCAACTGCCCGGCTTCGTCCTGGATGCAGACCGTGGTTGAGGACACCGGCAGCCCGATCGAGCCGTTGTACTCCTTGAGGTCGAGCGGGTTGATGCAGACCGCGGGCGAGGTCTCGGTCAGGCCATAGGCCTCCGCCAGCGTGCAGTGGGTGATTTGCTTCCACTTCTCCGCCACCGCGCGCTGGACCGACATGCCGCCGCCGAGGGTCGTGCGCAGCCGGGAAAAATCCAGCTGCTCGAAGCCGGGCGTGTGGATCAGGCCGTTGAACAGCGTGTTGACGCCGGTGATCGCAGTGAAGTGCGTCCTGGCCAGCTCCTTGACGAAGCCGGGCATGTCGCGCGGGTTGGTGATCAGCACGTTGAGTCCGCCCGACTTGATGAACGTGAAGCAGTTCGCCGTCAGCGCGAAGATGTGGTACAGCGGCAGCGCGGTGATGATCACCTCTTCGCCCGGGCGGATGGCCTCGCCCATCCACAGCGACGCCTGCAGCATGTTGGCAACCATGTTGCGGTGGGTGAGCATGGCGCCCTTGGCGACGCCGGTGGTGCCGCCGGTGTACTGCAGGAAGGCGATGTCGTCGAGGCTCAGCGTCAAGCGCGGCGTGGCCTGGCGCCAGCCGCGCGCCAGCGCGTCGCCGAAGCGCACCGCGCCATCGATGTGGTAGTCCGGCACCATCTTCTTGACGTGCTTGACCACCGCGTTCATCAGCGCGCCCTTGATCGCGCCCAGCATGTCGCCGAGACCGGTGGTGATGACGTGCTTCACCGATGTCTCGGGCAGCACCT
>JAJYDI010000135.1 GCA_021777635.1 Pseudomonadota bacterium | reverse complement strand
CGGCCATGCGGAACAGATCGCCTTGTAGGCGTCGATCATGTGCGTGCCGAGCAGGGTACCGGCGTCCTGCGGGCGCGCGGTAAGCAGGTCGGCGTCCTCGCTGCAGATCACCGAATAGGACATGCCGCTGCCGGCAAGGTCGGCCATGTCCACGGTGAGCAGCTTCGCCTGCCCGAGCAGCGGCCCGACGTCACCATGCGCAGCCGCGTCGATGGACAGCGGCAGCAGCGCGGCCGTGACCGGCGAATAGGCGAACATCCGCACCACGCCGACCAGCGAATCTTCGCTGAGCACGCGCTGCACCGTGCGGTAGCTTTGCGGGTCGCGGAAGCTGACCGGGTGCGGGTTCGCGCGCAGCGCATCGCGCAGCTGGATCAAGGTCTGGTAGGGATTGCCGAAGCGCTGTTTGCAGGCGGCGTCGGCGTCGCAACGCGCGAACTGGGCCTTCAGCGCATCGTCGAGGTTCTGCGCGAAGTCCTCGCCCAGCACCACGTCGTTCGGCACCGTGCTGTCCAGCACGATGCTGCGTACCGCGTCGGGGTAGCGCATCGCGTATTGCTGTGCCACGCGCGTGCCGTAGGAGACGCCGACCAGGTCGAACTGCGGCACGCCGAGCGCCTTGCGCACGTCGTCCAGGTCCTGCACCGCGTCGGTGGTGGTGTAGTAGCGCGGATCGGCATGCGACTGCACCTGCTTCAGGCAGTCGGCGGCCGCGGCGCGCAGCTTGGCAGGGTCGAAGCCGGTGTCATCGTCCGCCGCGGCCTTACCCCCGGCCTTGCAGTCCAGCGCATTCGATCCGCCGACACCGCGCTGGTCGACCAGCAGGATGTCGCGATGGGCGCGCAGCGGCGCCAGCATGGCGCCGATCTGGCCGGCGTATTCGGTGGCCGCCTGCCCCGGGCCGCCGGCGAGGAAGGCGAGCATGTCGGGCCTGGCCACCTGCGCGCCGGAACGCAGTACCGCGAGCTTCAACGCGATCTTGCGGCCCTGCGGATCGGCGCGATTCTCCGGCACGGTCAACGAGCCGCACCACGCCGCCGTGCTCAGGCCGCTGTTCGGCTGGCCGAGGTCGCAGGCGGTGAGCGTGAGCCTCCCCAGTCGCCAGGTGTGCGGTGGCGCGGGCTTCACGCTGATCGGCGCGGAGGCCCCGCTCCGCGCCGGGGCCGTCGCCCCGTGCCGAGGCGACGGCCGCCCTGCATGGGTCGCTGCGATGATCGCGGCGGCCAGCGCAACGATCACGCCCATGCGCTTCCTGGGGTTCATGCTCATGCGTCGGTTCCTGGTTCAAAGATGGATTCAATCGGACGTCCAAACAGCTTTGCGATCTTGAACGCCAGCGGCAGGCTGGGGTCGTACTTGCCGGTCTCGATGGCGTTGACCGTTTGCCGCGACACCTCGAGCCGCTCGGCAAGATCCGCCTGTGACCAGCCCTGCCCGCTACGCAGTTCACGCACGTGGTTGTTCATGCATTGCGCCAGCCGCTCACGTCGCGCTCCCCGACCGGCGCCGATGGAGGATCGTCATCAGCACGGCGCTGACCGCCAGCGATGTCGTGAGGCCGATGAGCAGACCGCGCTGCCAATCGCTCAACACGTGCCAGCCCAGCAGCAGGATCAACCCGAATACCGCAGCGGCGATACCTACCTGCCAGCGACGCGACAAGCCATCGTCGCAAACCGCGATCCAGTCGCCGCCGTAACGCCGCGCCGCCCAGCCGCGGCCCAGCGCATGCAGCACCACCATCGCCGGCCAGACGCCGAGGAGCACCGAGCCATCCAGCCGGATCACCTTGGCAGCCACCAGGAAGCCGCCGACCAGGCACAGCGCGCCCACCACCGTGCCAGCGAAGGCCAGGCCGATCAGGTTCGTGCGCTGCTCCAGTTCGTCACTGCCCATCACCAGCCGGAACATCGCGCGGGTCACCAGCAGCACCGGCACCACCGGCAACAGAGCCAGTGCGGCACGCGCCCACATGCTCTGCAGATGCCCAATCAGCGGCCAGACCAGCAGCATGATCAGGATGTAGGCCAGCATCGGCGGCCAGAACTCGCGCGCATAGCGACGCTGGTTTGCGTTCATCGACATGATTGCCCGACCCCTTTGTAAAGCGACCTTTACATCGAAGCCTAAGCCCGGCCTCACGACATTGTCAAGCATGCTTTACATGCGGGCTGTCGGATCCTGTGAATGACACGTCAAACTTGTGACGGCAGGTCATTTTTCGACGCTGAAGGGCAGGCAATCTGCCGCGTTGAGCGGCCACGGAAGCCATTCGGACGGATTTTAAGCCCGCGCCCCGATAACGGGCCAACGGGTGTTCATGCGGCGTTGTCGCCGCCGAATTCGCCGACAATACGTGTTACAAATCAATACTTTAAGATACATCGCAACGGAAACGACCCCGAGTATCGGCCGCAGTGTGACTTGAAGTTGCGGCCAAATGCGCGGCGACCGGCTGACGCCTAGTCCAAAAATTTGCGCCATCACCGGTTAAAGTGTGCCCTGGGTCACGCTTTGGCCCACTACTTGCTCAAGTTCCCTCCAACAGCTTGCTGCATCGTCTGCTGGATGGTTAGCGCGCGGGTTCGCACTGGAACACCGACAAGCTGTTGTCCATTTCATCAATGTCCCGGAAGTCCGAAGGAAACACCATGAACAAGACTTTGCTTTCCGCTGCCCTCGTCGCCACCCTCGGCGCGCTGGCTGTCGTGCCCGCCGCCAACGCTGCCCCCACTCCTAACACCGGCACCATCCAGATCAGCGGCAAGGTGCTGCAGGACACCTGCACGGTGACCGTCAATGGCGGCGCCGGCAACACCGTGACCCTGACCCCGGTCATGGCGTCGAACCTGGCTGCTTCAGGTAACGTCGCCGGTGCCACCCCCTTCACCCTCAACCTCAGCAACTGCGACAGGAATGCTACACAGGCGAAGTTGAGCTTCGCCAGCGGTGCCAACAACAACTCCACCGACGGCAACCTCAAGAACAGCACCAGCACGGGCAGCGCTGGCAATGTTGAGGTCCAACTGCTGGCGGGCGGCACCAGCGGCAGCGCGATCAACGTCTCCAATGACACCAATGCACCGACGATCGCGCTCTCCAGCGGCTCGGGCAGCACCGCCATGGCCGCCCAGTACTACGCCACGGGCGCGGCGACGCCCGGCTTGGTCAATACCAGCGCCAGCATCACCTTCACCTACCAGTAAGCGACACCGCGTGCCGCAGCGACTCACATGTCACTGCGGCACGCCATCGCCTCGCCCCCGGCGTCCGATCCGGCAGGGACATACCCGATGAAAAACTTCCTCTGCACCCTGGGCGCAGCCGTGGCTGCGCTCGTCATCGGCATCGGCACTGCACGCGCCAGCGTGGTCGTCGGCGGTACCCGGGTGGTGCTGCCTGCCCAGCAGGGCGAGGTTACCGTGCGACTGACCAACGACAGCGATCACCCCGCGCTGGTCGAGGCGTGGATCGATACCGGTGACCTGAATTCGACGCCGGATACCGCGCATTCGCCCTTCCTGATCACGCCGCCGCTGTTCCGCATGGATCCGCATAAAGACCAGAGCCTGCGGATCATCTACACCCAGGGCGCCCAACCGTTGCCGACCGACCGCGAATCGCTGTTCTGGCTCAACGTGCTGGAAATTCCGCCCAAGCCCAGCGGACCGCAAACCGCAGGCCGCAACTACCTGCAGTTCGCGATACGTTCGCGGCTGAAGCTGTTCTATCGCCCGGCCAGCCTGCCCGGCGACGCCATGAAGGCACCCGACAAGCTGACCTTCAAGGCTGCCGGCGGATCGAATACTGCGCTGGCG
>JAJYDI010000019.1 GCA_021777635.1 Pseudomonadota bacterium | reverse complement strand
GGATTTCTCGGTCGCCTACGTGGCGCAGAACTCCAACCTCAGCCTGCCCTGGTACTACCGCTTCTCGGCGGTGTGGGGCGCGCACGAGGGCTCGCTGCTGCTGTGGATCCTGATCCTCAATGTGTGGACGGTGGCGCTGGCGGCATTCTCCGGCCATCTGCCGCCGAAGTTCGCCGCGCGCGTGCTCGGCGTGCTCGGCTTCGTCAGCGTCGGCTTCCTGCTGTTCACCCTGTTCACGTCGAGCCCGTTCGGCCGCCTGCTGCCGGCACCGGGCAACGGCATGGATCTCAACCCGGTGTTGCAGGATCCGGGCCTGATCATCCATCCGCCGATGCTGTACATGGGCTACGTGGGCTTTTCGGTGGCGTTCGCATTTGCGATCGCCGCGCTGCTGGGCGGCGCGCTCGACGACGACTGGGTGCGCTGGGCGCGTCCGTGGACCAACTTCGCCTGGGCCTTCCTGACCGCCGGCATCGTGCTCGGCAGCTGGTGGTCGTATGCCGAACTGGGCTGGGGCGGCTGGTGGTTCTGGGACCCGGTCGAGAACGCCTCGTTCATGCCCTGGCTGATCGGCACCGCGCTGATCCACGCCCAGGCGGTCACCGAAAAACGCGGCGGCCTGCGCGCCTGGACCTTGCTGCTGTCGATCTTCGCCTTCTCGCTGTCGCTGCTGGGGACCTTCCTGGTGCGCTCGGGCGTGCTGACCAGCGTGCACGCGTTTGCCAGCGATCCGCGCCGCGGCGTGTACATCCTGATCTTCCTCGGCGTGGTCGTCGGCGGCTCGCTGCTGATCTATGCCCTGCGCGCACCCAAGGTCGCCGGCGGCAAGCCGTTCGCCCTGCTCTCGCGCGAGACCCTGATCGTGATCGGCAACCTGATGCTGACCGCGGCGGCGGCGATGGTGCTGATCGGTACGCTGTATCCGCTGGTTGGCGACGCCTTCCACCTGGGCCGGGTGTCGGTCGGACCGCCCTACTTCGGCTCGCTGTTCATCCTGCTGATGGCGCCGGTGGTGCTGCTGATTCCGTTCGGACCGTTCGCGCGCTGGGGCAAGGCCGACGGCACCGCGCTGGGGCGGGTGCTGCTGATCGCCGGCGCGACCGCGCTGTTCGGCGGCGTGCTCGCCTTCGTGCTCGGCGGCGACGCGCGCGCGATCCTGGGCACGGTCGCGGCATGTTATGTCGGCGCCGGCGTCGTGCTCTATGCACGCAAACGCTGGCGCGAGGCCCCGGCGGGTCGTCGCTATCCCGCCGAAATGGTGGGCATGCTGGTCGCCCACGCCGGCGTCGGCGTGTTCCTGGCCGGCGCGCTGCTGACCACGGCGCTGAGCGTCGAGCGCGACGTGCGCCTCGACCCCGGCCAGAGCCAGCGCATCGGCGCTTACGATTTCCGTTTCGAGGGCGTGCATGAAGTCCGTGGCCCGAACTGGACCGCGCAGCAGGGCAGGCTGACGGTGCTGCACGACGGTGCGGTGGTGGCGGTGATGCACCCGCAGAAGCGGGTCTACAGCGGCGGCCAGGTGCAGACCGAAGCCGCGGTCAGTGCCGGGGCGATGCGCGATCTCTACGTCGCACTGGGCGAGCCGCTCGGCAACCACGGCGCCTGGGCACTGCGCCTGTACGACAAGCCATTCGTGCGCTGGCTGTGGTTCGGCGGGCTGATGATGATGCTGGGCGGCTTCATCACCTCCGGCGATCGCCGCTTCCGCGCGCGCCGCATGCGCGCCATGCCCGTGCCCGGTACGGCCACCCTGGCACCGCGCGAGTCCGCCGCATGAACCGACTGCTGCCGCTGGCCGCCTTCCTGCTGCTGGTCGTGCTGTTCGGCTACGGCTTGTGGTGGAACGCCCGCCATGACGTCACCGCCGTGCCCTCGCCGCTGATCGGCAAGCCGGCACCGGCCTTCGACCTGCCGCAGTTGCATGATCCGGCGCTGCGCGTGACCAAGGCCGATCTGCTCGGCAAGCCCTACCTGCTCAACGTCTTCGCCAGCTGGTGCTTTGCCTGCGGCGACGAACACCCGGTGCTGATGGCCGAGGCGCGCGCACTGGGGCTGCCCGTGATCGGCTACGACTACAAGGACAAGCCGGCCGACGCCAAGGCCTGGCTGGCCGCGCATGGTGATCCCTATGCGCTGGTGATCACCGATCAGAGCGGCGACACCGCGATCAACTTCGGCGTCTACGGCGCGCCCGAAACCTTCCTGATCGATGCCGACGGCATCATCCGCTACAAGCACATCGGCCCGCTGACGCCCGGCGTGATCCGCGACCAGCTGGCGCCGCAGCTGCGCAAGCTGGGCGTGCAGCCTGCGCCGGGCATCTGACATGCGCACCCTGCTGCTGGCCCTCGCCCTGCTGTTGACCGCATCCGCCGCGCAGGCCGGCAGCGCGATCGACGCGCTGCCGTTCAAGAACGTCGCCCAGGAGCAGCGCTTCCAGCACCTCACCGGCCAGCTGCGCTGCCTGGTCTGCCAGAACGAGAGCCTGGCCGATTCCAACGCCGATCTGGCCAAGGACCTGCGCTGGCAGGTGTTCCAGCAGATGCAGGCCGGCAAGACCGATGCCCAGATCAAGCAGTACCTGGTCGCGCGCTACTCCGACTATGTGCTGTACGACCCGCCGCTGAAGCCCTCGAACTATGTGCTGTGGTTCGGGCCGTTCGCGGTGCTGCTGGCCGGCGCCGCGGGCGCGGCGCTGTATCTGCGCCGGCGCACCCGCGCCGACGCGACCCCGGCCGACAGCGGAGACGAAGACTGGTGAATGTCCCTTTTCTTGCCGCCTGCGCGGCGCTGATCGCGCTGGGCCTGGCCTTCGTGTTGATCCCGCTGGCGCGGGCCTCGCGCGGGCTGCCGAAGCGCCGCGGCCTGTATGCGTTGGCGCTGGGTCTGGCCTTCGTGCTGCCGCTGGCGACGCTGGGTCTGTACCGGCTGCTGGGCACGCCCGCCGCACTGGTTCCCGGCGCCGAGATCGCGCGCGACCTCACCCCGCAGCAGGCGATCGCCGACCTGCGCCGCGAACTGGACGCCCACCCGAACGACGCCGACGGCTGGTCGACCCTCGGCCAGGCTTACGCCACGCTGCAGCAGCCCGCCGCCGCCGCCGATGCGTTCGCGCATGCGCTCAAGCTGCGCCCCGACGACGCCGACCTGCTGGTGGCCTGGGCCGAAGCCGACTCCATGGCCAGCCCGCAGCACACCATCAGCGATCTCGCCCGCTCGCGGCTGCAGCGCGCAGTGATGATCAACCCCGAACACCAGCGCGGCTTGTGGCTGCTTGGCATCAGCGATTTCCAGCGCGCCCGCTACGCCGACGCCGTGGCCGTCTGGCAACGTCTGCTGCCGCTGCTGCCGGCGGGCTCGCAGATCGCCCAGGCGGTCGCACAGCAGGTGGCGCTGGCGCAGGCGCGCGGCGGATTGCCGGTCACGGCGCCGGAAATCGCGCCGCCCGTCGCGACGAGCGCCTCCGCCACGGCGGTCGCGCCGCGTCTGCAGGTTCAGGTCGGGATCGCCCCGGCGCTGGCCGCGCGGATTCCCGCCGGTGCGGTCCTGTTCGTGTTCGCTCGCGCGCCGAACGGTCCGCCGATGCCGCTGGCGGTGCAGAAACTTCCGGCGCGGCTGCCGGCCACCGTCGTCCTGACCGACGGCATGGGCATGTCGCCGTCGATGGATCTGTCATCGGTCCCCGACGTGGTGATCACCGCGCGCATTTCCGCATCCGGACAGCCGCTGCCGCACGCCGGTGACCTCGAAGGCCGCAGCCCGCCGGTACCGGTGGGGCAGACGATGCCGGTCGCGATCACCATCGACAAGGTGCTTTGAGCCCGGCGAACTGGCCATGACCGCAACGCTCTGGAACGAACGCTACAGCGACGACGCCTATCACTACGGCACCGCGCCCAACGCCTGGCTGGCCAGCCAGGCCTGGCGCCTGCCGCGCGCCGGGGATGCCCTCGCAATCGCCGATGGCGAAGGCCGCAACGGCGTTTGGCTGGCGCAGCAGGGACTGGCCACCACAAGTCTCGACCAGTCGGGCAAGGGTCTGGACAAGGCGCGCACCCTGGCGCAACAGCGCGGCGTGACCTTGGCGACGCTGCAGGCGGATCTCACGCACTTCGAGTGGCCCCCTGCCGCGTACGACGTCGTGGTCAGCATCTATGTGCACCTGCCGGCGGCCTTGCGCCTGCGCACCCACGCCGGCTGTGCGCAGGCACTGAGGCCGGGCGGCCTGCTGATCCTCGAGGCCTTCACCCCGGAGCAGATGCACTGCCATTCCGGCGGCCCGCGCGACCCTGCCCTGCTCTACACCGCGGAACTGCTGCGCGGTGATTTCCGGGGTCTGGAACTCCTCGAACTGCTCAGCGGCGAGGTGCTGCTGGCCGAAGGTCGCGGCCATGCCGGTCCCGCTCGGGTGGTACGCCTGCTGGCGCAGCGACCGCGCTAGCGACGCGCCGGCGCAAAAAGCTCTGCCGGCCCCGGTGGCCTGGTCAGCGGGCACGATATTCGATTGATTCGAGCTATCGAACCCGTCCAAACAATCAATTTCCATCGCGAACAGCGCAGGCACAGACTTGCGTTCAAGCCGCGTCGCCGAACGCGGAGCAGCGGATGGAGCCGAGCATGGACCGGAAGACCCCTCCGCGCCGTCCCGGCGTCACGCCGATACCCGGCAGCCGGAACGCCGCCGTCGGCTCGCACGGGCGGTTTCGCGCGCGGCACGACCGGATCATCCGATCGAGGGCGCAGCACGAAGCAAAGGTCTTCCGCCGATCGCCAGCCGACTTCAGACCGGGATGACTCACCGGATTCAAACGACCCGAGGCAGACAAACCATGTCCACCGAAACGAAGTGCCCGTTCGCCCACACCGCCGCCGGCAGCCCGACCCTCCGTGACTGGTGGCCCGCGCAGCTGAACCTCGACATCCTGCGCCGCAACTCGCCCAAGTCCGACCCGATGGGCGAGGACTTCGATTACGCCCGCGAGTTCAAGAGCCTCGACCTGGCCCAGGTCAAGGCCGATCTGCGCGCGTTGATGACCGATTCGCAGGATTGGTGGCCGGCGGATTACGGGCACTACGGACCGCTGTTCATCCGCATGGCCTGGCACGGCGCGGGCACCTACCGCATTGGTGACGGGCGCGGCGGCGCCGGCGGCGGCCAGCAGCGCTTCGCCCCGCTCAACAGCTGGCCGGACAACGTCAACCTCGACAAGGCGCGGCGCCTGCTGTGGCCGATCAAGCAGAAGTACGGTCGCAAGCTGTCCTGGGCCGACTTGATGATCCTGGCCGGCAATGTCGCGCTGGAGTCGATGGGCTTCAAGACGTTCGGCTTCGGCGGCGGCCGTGCCGACCAATGGGAGCCCGACGCCGCCGTGTACTGGGGCTCCGAGGGCACGTGGCTCGCCGACGAGCGCCACGGCACCCGGCAGGCCGAGCTCGAGAATCCGCTGGCGGCCGTGCAGATGGGCCTGATCTACGTCAACCCGGAAGGCCCCGGCGGCAAGTCCGACCCGCTGGTCTCGGCGCAAATGGTGCGCGAGACCTTCGCGCGCATGGCGATGAACGATTACGAGACCGTGGCGCTCACCGCCGGCGGCCACACCTTCGGCAAGTGCCACGGTGCCGGCCCCGCCAGCCAGGTCGGACCGGCGCCCGAGGCTGCACCCACCGAGGCCATGGGCCTGGGCTGGATCAGCACCTACAAGAGCGGCAAGGGCGGTGACCAGATCGGCAGCGGTCTGGAAGGCTCGTGGACGCCCACCCCGACGCAGTGGGACATGAGCTATTTCGACATGCTGTTCGGCAACGAGTGGGAACTGACCGCCACGCCAGCGGGCGCGCACCAGTGGACCCCGAAGCAGGCGACCTCCGGCAATATGGCGCCGGCCGCGAACAATGCCGCGAAGAAGGTGCCGATCATGATGACCGACGCCGACATGGCGATGCGCGTGGACCCGGCCTACGAGAAAATCGCGCGCCACTTCCACAAGCATCCCGACGAGTTCGCCGACGCTTTCGCCCGCGCCTGGTTCAAGCTGACCCACCGCGACATGGGCCCGCGCGCGCGCTATCTGGGCCCTGAAGTGCCCAAGGACGAACTGATCTGGCAGGACCCCATCCCTCGGGTCGCGCACACGCTAGTCGATGACAAGGACATCGCTGCACTGAAAGGCGACATCCTGGCCAGTGGTCTGACGACGCGCGAGCTCATCTATACCGCATGGTCGGCGGCCGCCTCCTTCCGCGGTTCCGACAAGCGCGGCGGCGCCAACGGCGCGCGCATCCGCCTGGCACCCCAAAAGAGCTGGGAGGTCAACGAGCCGGCGCAACTGGCCAAGGTGCTGCGGGCCCTGGAAGGCATCCAGCGCGAGTTCAACGCCCATGCCACCGGCGGCAAGAAGGTGTCGCTCGCCGACCTGATCGTGCTCGGCGGCTGTGCGGCGGTCGAGGCCGCGGCCAAGCAGGCCGGCGTCGAGGTCAAGGTACCGTTCGCGCCGGGCCGCATGGACGCGGCGCAGGAGCAGACCGACGTCGACTCGTTCGCCGTCCTCGAACCGCGCGCCGACGGTTTCCGCAATTACGTGCGCAAGGGCCTGGAAGGCGTGGCTGCCGAACTCCTGGTGGACAAGGCGCAACTCCTCAACCTGACTCCGCCGGAGATGACCGTGCTCGTCGGCGGTCTGCGCGTGCTCGACGCCAACTGCGGCCAGAGCAAGCACGGCGTGCTCACCCGGCGTCCCGGCGTCCTCAGCAACGACTTCTTCATCAACCTGCTCGACATGGGCACGACGTGGCAGCGCTCGGCGACGGATGGCGTGCTGGAGGGATGCGACCGCGCCAGTGGCGTGCTCAAGTGGACCGGCACCGTGGTCGACCTGGTGTTCGGTTCGAACTCCGAGCTGAGGGCTCTGGCCGAGGTCTATGCCGGCAGCGATGCACAGGTGAAATTCGTGCATGACTTCGCGGCCGCCTGGCACAAGGTCATGAACCTCGATCGCTTCGACCTCGCGTGAGCGTCCGGCCCGCCGGTCGCGGGCCGGCGAGCATGAGCCCATGGACGGGCTGACGGACCGGCTTCGCGATGCGTGCCGCGACGGCAGCGACAAGCCCAGGGCATGCAACGGCTCGGTCCAGAGCCGGGGTTTCGGCGGCCGCTCGAGCCGGCTACGGCTGCGGCCGCCGGAATCAGCGGGTCGATGACGAGGCTGCGGTCGCCGCGCGCTCGCGGCTCGTCGGCGCCGGCCGGACGCAGCGCCCGTCATGCGGCGGCGCAACCAGGCACGCCCGAGAGCGGTTCCTCATCGGGCTTCGCCTCGGCCCCCGCGGCGGCCGGTACCGGACCGCTCCCGCCGGCGCGTGCGACCGGCCCGGAGTCGAGCCGCATCGAGGCGCTCTGCGGCCGCGACAGCCCTCAGATGCGTGCGGCGAGGATCTGGCGGCCGAAGTCGCCGATCATGAACACCGCGAGCAGCAGCAGGCCGGTGGCGAAGATGCGCTTGACCAGGGTCTGCGGCAGGCGCGCGGCGAGATGATTGCCGAGCAGCCCGCCGCCGGCACCGATCGCGGCGACGATCAGCAGCTGGTGATAATCCAGCGGCCCGTGATAGACCCGCACATACTGGAAGAATCCGGCAAAGGAATTGAGCGCGATGACCACCAGGCTGGTGCCGGTACCGCGCAGCAGATCGAGGCCGCCGAACAGCACCAACGCCGGCACGATGAGAAAACCCCCGCCAATGCCGACGATGCCGGTCAGCACGCCGACCGCAGCACCCAGCAGGACCAATCGCAACGCATGCACCCGATGATCGGGATCGTGTTGCGGCAAATGCTGGCGCAGCATGGCGACCCCGGCGACCAGCATGATCAGCGCGAACAGAAACAGCTGCAGCACGCCGGGCATGTGGTTGCCGATCAGCGCGCCGAGCATCGCGCCGGCCGCGCCGGGAATGCCGAAGTAAATCGTGCTGCGCCAGTCGATCTGCCGCCGCAGCCCGCGCTGTACCGCCGCTGCGGCACTGATCGCGCCGACCACCAGCAGCGAGCCGACCACCGCCTGCTTGTCCGGTTGCTGCAGCAGATAATGCAGCACCGGAACGGTCAGGATCGAGCCGCCCGAGCCCAGCAGCCCCAGGCTGATGCCGATGGTCAGCGCACCCAACAATGCTGCAATCACTGGAAACTCCCTGGCGGGATGGCCAAGTCCGCGCGCCAAGGCGGCGATCGTGACAGGCTGTGCACACGGACGCATGAACGGCAGCGCTCATGCCGACACAAATGTTAGTATAGTCTAATATACAAATCGCGCGTTTGCCGGAGATCGCCAATGCATCCGCAGGTCACTCCGTTCTTCCATGTCGCCAGCTCGACCTGGAGTTATGTGGTCAGCGATCCCGGAACCCGCGCTGCCGTGGTGATCGATCCGGTGCTCGATTTCGACTACCCCTCCGGAACGCTGGCGACCACCGCGGCCGACACCCTCATCGACCATGTGCGCGGCGCGGGCCTGCACCTCGAGTGGATCCTCGAGACCCATGCCCATGCCGATCATCTCTCGGCCGCACCGCACCTGCAGCGGGCACTGGGTGGTCGTATCGCGATCGGCAGCGGAATCCGCGCCGTGCAGTCGCATTTCAAGCAGGCACTCCATCTCGAAGCGGGCTTCGCCGCCGATGGCGCGCCGTTCGATCATCTGTTCAACGACGGTGATGCGTTCGCGGTCGGCGGCATTCCCGCCAACGTGATCGCCAGTCCCGGTCATACCAGCGACAGCGTCAGCTACCGAATCGGCGACGCCCTGTTCGTCGGCGATACGCTGTTCATGCCGGACTCCGGCACTGCCCGCTGTGACTTCCCCGGCGGCGATGCCGGCACGCTGTACGATTCCGTGCGCCGTCTGCTCGAACTGCCGCGGGCCTCCCGCCTGTTCGTTTGCCACGACTATGCTCCGGGCGGACGCGAACATCGATGCGAAACCACGGTCACGGCGCAGCGGCAGGCCAATATCCACATCCGCGATGGCATCACGCGCGACGCGTTCATTGCCCTGCGCGAGGCGCGTGACCGGACCCTCGACCTGCCGACCCTGCTCTACCCGGCCGTGCAGGTGAACGTGCGCGCCGGCCACCTGCCGCCCCCCGAGGCCAATGGCGTCGCCTATCTCAAGGTGCCGCTGATCCCTGCCGTCGACGCGGCGGCGCGAGCTCGCTGCCACCGGCCCCCGGGGCAGCCCGGTGCGTGAAGGCAGCCTGCGCAGCCGCCGGGGCAAGTCGCCCCGCGCGGGCCCGCGGCGGCCCTGCCCGTCTCCCGGCTGAACGGGGCTCGTCATATATGCTCGTTTTCTAATATAATACGAGCGACGAGATCGGCAGGAGTCGATGATGTTCGGGATCGGTGGCAACGGCGGCGAGCCGCTGAATATCAGCTGCGCCGAGGCGCAGCGGCGTCTGCAGCAGGGTGCGACCCTGATCGATGTGCGTGAACACCCCGAGGTCGCGCGCGGCATGGTGCCCGGCAGCGTGCATCTGCCGCTGGCCGCGCTCGGCGGCGATCCGGCCGCCGCGCTGCGGCGTGCGGGTATCGAACCCGGCCTGCAGGAAGTGCTCTGCATTTGTGCCAGCGGGGGTCGCTCGCAGATGGCAGCACACGCCCTGCGTCAGGCCGGAGCGAGGGCCGCCTCGGTGATCGGCGGCGTCGCCGCCTGGGCCGCCTCGGGACTGCCGTTCGGACCACGCTGAACCGGGCTCCCCGCGATGCCCGGCTTCACACCGGTGCAGGCGCCGGCCGTTGCATCCGCCGCGGCCGCGTGATTCAGACCACGGGCTCGGCGCCGATGCGGCCGCCTCGGCGCTGCAGGTAGACGAAATACAGCAGCGGGATCACCACCAGGGTCAGCACCGTCGACACCAGGATGCCGAACACCAGCGAGACCGCCAGGCCCTGGAAGATCGGATCGCCGAGAATGAAGAACGCCCCCAGCATCGCCGCCAGAGCGGTCAGCACGATCGGCTTGGCACGCACGGCGCCGGATTCGATCACCGCCTGTTCCAGCGAGCGGCCTCCGGCAAGGGCCTGGTTGATGAAGTCCACCAGCAGAATCGAGTTGCGCACGATGATGCCGGCCAGCGCAATCATGCCGATCATCGATGTCGCGGTGAACTGCGCCCCCATCAGCCAATGCCCCGGCATCACGCCGATCACCGTCAACGGGATCGGCGCCATGATCACCAGCGGCACGACGTAGCTGCGGAACTGCCCCACCACCAGGAAATAGATCAGCACCAGGCCGACCGAATAGGCGATGCCCATGTCGCGGAAGGTCTCGTAGGTGATCTGCCATTCGCCATCCCACTTGATCGAATAGCTCGACCCGTTGGCCGGCGGCGCGATGAAGTGCTGCTCGAGATGATGGCCGTCGAAGGTGCGGCCGCCGATGGCGCCGACCATGCGGAACATGCCGTACAGCGGGCTGTCCTCGCGACCGGCATCGTCGCCGGTGACGAAGGTGTAGGGCAGCAGGTCCTTGTGATACACCGCGTCGTCGAGCGGTTCGTCGACGACCCGGACCACCTCCGACAGCGGAATCAGCTGGCCGGTCTGCGAGCGCACGCGCAAGGTCAGGATCGAGTCCATCGAGCCGAGATCGGCCTGCGGCAGGCGCAGCACCACCGGCACCGCGTACTTGGCGTTGCCGTCCTGCAGATACGTTGCAGGATCGCCGCCGACTCCGGTCTGGATCGCCGCCACGATCTGCGCCTGGTTGACACCGAGCGTCGCCGCACGGGTGCGATCGACCACGATCAGCTTGCGCGTGGCGTGCGGGTTCTCGACGCTGCTGTTGATGTCGACGATCCCGGGCGTCTTCTCGAACAGGGTCTCGAGTGACAGCGCGATCGCGCGCTGCGTCTTGTAGTCGGGGCCATAGATCTCGGCCACGATCGGCGCCTGCACCGGCGGCCCCGGCGGCACCTCGGCGACCACCAGATGGGCCTGGAAACGCTGCGCGATCGCCGCCAGCGCCGGACGCACCGCCAGGGCGATCTGGTGGCTCTGGCGCTGGCGCGCGTCCTTGTCGACCAGATTGACCTGGATGTCACCCTGGTACGGCATGGTGCGCAGGTAGTACTGGCGCACCAGCCCGTTGAAGTTCATCGGGGCCGAGGTGCCCACGTACACCTGGTAATTGCTGACCTCGGGCACCCGATCCAGCACCGTGGTCATGTCCAGCAGCGCGCGATTGGTCTGCTCGAGGGTGGAACCCTCGGGCATGTTCAGCACCACCTGGAACTCGGACTTGTTGTCGAACGGCAGCATCTTCAGGATCACCGCCTTGACCAGCACCAGCCCCACCGCCAGCAACAGCAGCACGCCGATGCCGAGGAACAGGTTGCGCCGGCGCCGCGGCGCACGCTCGCCACTGATGAAGGGCGTCATGACCCGGGTGAACAGCCGGTACAGGCGCTGGTCGAGCTTCGATTCCTGCGCGTGGCCGGGACCGCCGTGCGCATCGCCGCGGCGGATCTGGTTGCGCAGCAGACGATAGGCCAGCCACGGCGTGACCACGAACGCCACCGCCAGCGAGATCAGCATGCCGATGCTGGCGTTGATCGGGATCGGGCGCATGTACGGCCCCATCAGGCCGCCGACGAATGCCATCGGCAGCAGCGCCGCGATCACGGTGAAGGTCGCCAGAATGGTCGGGCCGCCGACCTCGTCGACCGCGGCGGGAATGGCATCGAACAGCCGCTTGGCGCCCAACGCCATGTGCCGGTGGATGTTCTCGACCACGACGATCGCATCGTCGACCAGGATGCCGATCGAGAAGATCAGCGCAAACAGCGACACGCGATTGATGGTGAAACCGATCGCCCACGAGGCGAACAAGGTGATCGCCAGTGTCACCACGACGGCGGTGCCGACCACGATCGCCTCGCGCCAGCCCAGCGTGAGCAGCACCAGCAGCACCACCGCCGCGGCCGCGAGAAACAAATGCTGCAGCAGCTCGTCGGCCTTGTCGTTGGCGGTCTGTCCATAGTTGCGGGTGACGGTGACATGGACTCCCTGCGGAATATCCACGCCCCTCAGCTCGGCGATCCGCGCCTTGACCGCCTGGGCGATGTCGTAGGCATTGCTGCCGGCTTTCTTGGCGATCGCGAGCGTCACGGCGGGTGCCAGTCCGGTCACCGGCCCGCCCTTGCCGGCCGGGGTGCCGTACCACGCCAAGCGACTGGGATAGTCGGCCCCGGGGCGGACGCGAGCGACGTCGGACAGGTAAATCGGCTTGCCGCCGGCCAGCCCGATCACCAGCTGCGATACCTCGCCGGCGTTCATCAGCAGGGTGCCGGCCTTGACCGGCATGTCGCGGTTGCCGCTGATCTCGTCGCCGGCATCGGCGGCAACGTTGGCTGCCTTGAGCGCTGTGGCCAGATCGCTGACCGTGAGGTTGTAGGCAGCCAGCTTGCCGGGATCGAGCTCGACCATCACCGCGCGATCCGGCGCACCGATGGTGTAGACATCGCGCGTGCCGGGTACGCGCTTGAGATCGGCTTCCAGCGTGTGCGCGACTTCGGCCAGCTGCACGCTGCCGACATCGGCGCGATCCGACCACAGCGTCAACCCCATCACCGGCACGTCATCGATACCGTAGGGCTTGATCAGTGGCTGGCCGACTCCGAGGCCCGGCGGCGACCAGTCGGCATTGGAATAGACCTTGTTGTAAAGGCTGACCAGCGCCTGCTGGCGCGGGACGCCGACCCGGAACTCCACCGTCACCAGCGCCAGCCCCGGCTGGCTGACCGAATAGACGTGCTTGATGCCCTTGATCTCGGCCAGCTTCTGCTCGAGCGGAAACGCCACCAGATTTTCGACGTCGCGTACATTGGCACCGGCGAACGGCACGATCACGTTGGCGACCGTGACCTCGATCTGCGGATCCTCCTCGCGCGGCGTGATGATCGCCGCGGTGATGCCCAGCAGCAGTCCGGCCAGCGCCAGCAGGGGCGTGATCTGCGAGGCCTGGAACGCGCGCGCGATACGTCCGGAAATGCCCAGCTTGACCGGCTCAGTCATGCGCGGCCGTCCCTTCGGCATGCTGTGCGATCAGCCACTTCATCGCGGCTCCGGGGTCGGCAGCCACCTGCTCGCCCGGCGCCAGTCCTGCCAGCACCTCGTAGTCCTCGCCGAAGCGGTAGCCCAGCCGCACCTGGCGCAGCATCACGGTATCGCCCTTGACCACATACACGCCGACGATCTCGCCGCGGCGCACGATCGCGCTGTCGGGCAGCAGCAACCGCGGCCGCGAGCCGATCATGAAGGCCACCTTGACCACCTCGCCTGGATTGAGACCGGTTTCCACCGTCGGCAGCTCCAGGCGCACGGTGAAGGTGTGGGTGGTTGCATCGGCGTAGGGGAACACGATCACCTTGGCCGCCTCGACGCGCTTGCTGCCTCCGTCGTAGAGCACCCAGGCACGACTGAACTTGCGGATCACGTTGACATCGCTCTGCGGCACCTGCGCCTCGACCCGCAGCTGGTCGAGCGAGAGCCCGGCGATCAGCGGCTGCCCCGGCTGCACCGCCTCGCCGACCTGCACGAAGCGCTGGGTGAGAATGCCCGAATAGGGTGCGCGCACCACGGTGTAGTCGGCACTCTGGGCCGCCTGGCGCAGGTTGGCCTGCGCGGCATCCAGCGCGGCCTTGGCCGCGTCGCGCTGGGCCCGCGTCTGGTCCATCTGCGTCTGCGAGACCAGCTTGCGCGCATACACCGCGGCGATGCGCCGGTACTGGGCCTCGGCATCGGTATAGGCCGCCTGTGCCGAGCGGACCTGCGCCTGCGCCGCGTTGACCGCCGCACCCTGCTCGACCGCGGTGAAGCGCACCACGACCGCGCCCTGCGGCACGTAGTCATTGACGTCGAAGGGCAGCTCGAGGACGCGACCGGCCGTCTGCGCCGACAGCGTGGCCTGATGCACCGCCTCGACCGTGCCGTCCCAGATGCGCTCACGTGGCGCGACCTGCTCGCGCAGATCGATCGTGGCCAGTGGCGGCCGCGCCGCCGGTGCGACCGCCTGCGGGTGACTGCAGGCACCGAGAGCCACCGCGGCAGCGCCAAGCAGCAGCATCGCGCGCAACGGGTGGGCGCTGGACGTCACGGGCAGGCCCCTCAGCGGAACGCGCAGCCCGGCGCCAGGCCGAACTTGCGCAGAATCATCGCCAGCGGGCAGAAGCCGGTGAACGAGGCTTGCAGCAGATTGAGGCCCACGAACGCCGTCAGCAGCAACCACCACGGCGACACCAGCTGCGCCAGCAGCACACTCAGCAACACGACCGCTCCGGCAAACGCCATCACCGCACGATCCACGTTCATGACTCGATGCTCCTCAGGTTGAAGGATGCGCGCTGCATCAGGATTCGACCACGTTCTGCCCGGCTTTCAGTCGCGAGATGCCCAGCGCGCGCAGCACGTACTTCTCGTACACCGGATCGGTGTTGCCCGTCTTCATCTTGCGGATGAAGTACTTCTCGAACACGATCTTGGCCAGATGCACCCACTTGCCGATCTTCGCCCAGGTGACGTTGCGCGGCGGGATCTGCGGCAGAGCCACGAAGGCGGCGCCGGTGTCGCCAAGGTCGGCGAGGCAGATCGCGTTCCAGGTGGCCACCTCGCGCGGCGCCTGCCCCGCCAGTTCCGACTGGATGTTGTGCACCAGCGCGGCGACCATCGACTCGATCATGTAGCCGGTCTTCGGCGCGCCGGTCGGTACCGGCGTCGCCTCCACCGGCGGAATCGCCACGCAGACGCCAGCGGAATAGATGTTGGGATATCTGGGATTGCGCTGATGCTTGTCGATCAGCACGAAGCCGCGCGGATTGCACAGGCCATCGACCTTGCGCACGGCCTCCACGCCGGTGAACGCCGGCAGCATCATGCAGTACTTGAAGGGCAGCTTGTGCTCGGTCAGCGGCTGGCCCTTCGCATCCATCTCCGTGACGCTCATCTCGCCGGGACGGATGTCGGTGGGCTTGGCGTTGGTGATCCACTTGATATGGCGCTGCCGGAACTCCGATTCCATCAATCCCTTGGAGTCACCGACGCCACCCAGCCCCATGTGGCCGATGTAGGGTTCGCTGGTGACGAAGGTGATCGGCACGCGATCGCGCAGCTTGCGCTTGCGCAGGTCGGCGTCGAGGATCGCGGCGAATTCGTAGGCTGGCCCGAAACAGCTGGCCCCGGGCACCGCACCAACCACGATCGGGCCCGGGTCCCTGAGAAACTGCTGGTAGGCGCCCCATGCCTCGGTCGCGTGCGGCGTGGTGCAGATCGAATGCGTGTTGGCGGCGGGTCCGAAGCCGGGAATCTCGTCAAACGCCAGACGCGGCCCGGTGGCGATCACCAGGTAGTCGTAGCTGATCGTGCTGCCGTCCTTGAGCACGAGGGTGTTTTCGGCCGCCTTGATCTCGATCGCAGGCTGGCCATGGAACTCGACCCCCTTGCGCGCCAGACAGGGGGCAGCCTCGAACTGGATAGCGTCGGGCTTGCGCCAGCCCACCGCCACCCAGGGATTCGACGGTGTGAAGGCAAAGTGGGGGCCGTCGCCCACGATGCTGACCCGGTGTTCCTTGCCCAGCGCAGCACGCAACTCGTATGCCGCCGGCATGCCGCCCACCCCGGCGCCCAGAACGACGATATGTGCCATGAAACCTCTCCCGTTCGGCCCGGATGGAGGATGCCGCAGCGCCACGGACCGGAACGCTGCAGTTAGCGGCCGCCGACGCGCAAAACCGCGCCACCGCAATCCTTGCTAATTTAGTGGTACCTTATTTAAAACACAACCTCGACTTGTTGCATGGCACAATATTCACGCACTGCATCCTGCCTCCCCATGGTCGCACCACCAGCATGATCCGGAGAACCGCCGATGGCTACACGAACCGCCGCGTCGCGAACCGCGTTCGA
This sequence comes from Pseudomonadota bacterium, assembly GCA_021777635.1. The sequence goes on along the minus strand of JAJYDI010000019.1, from coordinate 2,402 downwards.
CATCAAGGCGATGGAACAGAATGCCGACGAGGCGGCGCGCCTGCTGCGCGCACTGGCCAATCCGCAGCGTCTGCGTGTGCTGTGCCTGCTGGTGAGCAGCGAGCTGTCGGTCGGCCAGATCAACGAGCGCGTCGCGCTCAGTCAGTCGGCGCTTTCGCAACACCTGGCGGTGCTGCGCGAGGAAGGTCTGGTGCACACCCGGCGTGAAGCGCAGACCATCTTCTACTCGCTGGCCAAGGGTCCGGCACAGACGTTGATCATCGCGCTGCACGGCATCTATTGCGCCCCCTCGGGGCGGCGCAACGAAAGCGCGCTCTGCCGCTCCTGATCGGCGATGGCTGCAGGCCCTTCCCCGCGCCGTGTGGCGATTGCACACATGACGTCGAAGGCGGCCGGCAGGATTCGCGCCTGGGGCACGCACTCGCGCCCCTCCCCGTTGATTCCCACGCCGCCGCGACGGCGATCGAAACAGCGGACATCGGGATAGGCCTCGAGCTTGCGCAGCTGGCTACTGACGGTGGACTGGCTGGCATGGCAGCGCCGCGTGGCCGCGCGGAAGTTCGGGCAGTCGGCGACCGTCATCCGATAGCGGAAATCGCGAATCGTCATGGTGCGCCCCGTGCTCGGTGTGCCAGCACGGGGCACATCGAGCATCCATGTCCACATGCTCGCTGTCATCGCGGCGATTGAGCACGGCTATGCTGCCCCCGCAGCAGGTGCAGTCTGCCCTGCGCCACACACACTTGGACCCGGACGTTTCGGCCGCTAGTCTGGCCTGCCGTTCGCAGCGAGTCGCCCATGCCCGACGCCCGCCGCTATCACGATCTGCCCTCACCCTTCGCGATGAAGCGCGGCGGGCGCCTGCACGGCGCCCGAGTGGCCTACGAGACCTGGGGCCGGCTGGCCCCAGCACGCGACAACGCCGTGCTGATCCTGACGGGCCTGTCTCCGAGTGCGCACGCGGCGTCCAGCACCGAGGATCCCGACGCCGGCTGGTGGGAGGCGATCATCGGCCCGGGCAAGGCGCTCGACACTGGACGCTGGTTCGTGATCTGCGTCAACGCGCTGGGCAGCTGCAAGGGCTCGACCGGCCCGGCCTCGATCAACCCGGAAACCGGCAGCCCCTATCGGCTCGACTTTCCGGAGCTGGCGCTGGAAGACGTCGCCAACGCGTCGCACGCGCTGGCACGGGGGCTGGGCATCGAACGACTGGCCTGTCTGGTCGGCTGCTCGATGGGCGGCATGGGCGCACTGGCCTACATGCTGCTGCATCCGGGCAGCGTGCGCGCGCACATCAGCATCTCCACCGCGCCACAGGCACAGCCGTTCGCGATCGCCATCCGTTCGCTGCAGCGCGAGGCGATCCGGCTCGATCCGAACTGGAACGAGGGCCGCTACGACGACGCGCATTATCCCGAGCACGGCATGCAGATCGCGCGCAAGCTGGGCGTGATCACCTACCGATCGGCGATCGAGTGGGGCGGCCGCTTCGGGCGCATCCGGCTCGACGCCGAACACCGCGAGGACGATCCGTTCGGCTTCGAGTTCCAGGTCGAGTCCTACCTCGAGGGCCACGCGCGCCGCTTCGCGCGCAGCTACGACCCCAACAGCTACCTGTATCTGTCACGCGCCAGCGACTGGTTCGACATGGCCGAGTACGGTGCCGGCGACGTGCTGGCCGGACTGCGGCGCATCCGCGTCGAGCGTGCGCTGGTGATCGGTGTCGATACCGACATCCTGTTCCCGCTGCAGCAGCAGCAGCAGATCGCCGATGGCCTGACGGCTGCCGGTGCCGAGGTCGAGTTCGTCGCACTCGATTCGCCACAGGGCCACGATGCGTTTCTGGTCGATACCGCGCGCTTCGGTGCGGCGATCAAGCGCTTCCTGGCCACCGGCTGAGCGGCGCGACCCCGTCATGAGGCAAGCCAGCGCCTCCGGCGATCACGCCGGTTGCCGCCGCGAACGTCGCCGCAACCTCGACCGCCCGTGGCGATTGCCGCATACTTCGCGCCCGCGCCGAAGTGGCGGAATCGGTAGACGCAGCGGACTCAAAATCCGCCGCCCTTAAAAGCGTGAGGGTTCGAGTCCCTCCTTCGGCATGACCCCTGCCCCCCATCAGCTGCGCAGCGCGACTGCAGTCGTCGCGTGGAACCAACTGCTGAAGGGGAGTTCGATTCACCGCGCGATACACACACTTCGGCTGCGATTCATGCGCCGCGCGGTGTCTGCGTGTCCACTACTTCGACACGGCCGTGCCCTTGCCCTTCAGCGGTGCCGGATGGAGCGCAGCCGGTGCGATGGTCTTGAGCTGGCGGGTAATGGCATGCGTCACCGCCTCGGCCTGGTCGTTGTTCTCGATGATGTAGGGCACGATGATCAGCACCAGCTCGGTCTTGTTGTCG
>JAJYDI010000134.1 GCA_021777635.1 Pseudomonadota bacterium | reverse complement strand
ACTTGCGGAGCCGAGGTCGCCCTCAACACCAACCCGGAGCATTCGATATGGATCGTCGTACCGCACTCAAGACCGTCGGCGCCACCGTGGCGACGGCCGCGGCCAGTGCCCTGCCCTTCCCGGCCATCGCCGCGAAGAAGTCTCCGATCAAGGTGGGCATCCTGCACTCCCTGTCGGGAACCATGGCCATCTCCGAGACGGCCCTCAAGGACGTGGACCTGATGGCGATCGAGGAGATCAATGCCGCCGGCGGTGTCGGCGGTCATCCGATCGAGCCCGTCGTCGTCGACCCGGCGTCGAACTGGCCCCTGTTCGCGGAAAAAGCGCGCCAGCTGATCAGCCAGGACAAGGTCGCGGCGATCTTCGGCTGCTGGACCTCGGTGTCGCGCAAGTCGGTGCTGCCGGTGCTCGACGAGCTCAACGGCCTGCTGTTCTACCCGGTGCAGTTCGAAGGCCAGGAGGAGAACAAGCATGTGGTCTACACCGGTGCGGCGCCCAACCAGCAGGCCATTCCCGCGACCGAGTACCTGATGAGTCAGGACGGCGGCGGCGCCAAGCGCTTCTTCCTGCTCGGCACCGACTACGTCTATCCCCGCACCACTAACGCCATCCTGCGCGGCTTCCTGCACGCCAAGGGCGTGAAGGACAGCGACATCGCCGAGATGTACACGCCGTTCGGCTTCAGCAACTACCAGAACATCGTCGCCGACATCAAGAAGTTCGCCGCCGCAGGACCGACCTGCGTGATCTCGACGATCAACGGCGATTCGAACGTTCCCTTCTACAAGGAAATGGCCAACCAGGGCATCAAGGCCACGGACATTCCGGTGGTCGGCTTCTCGGTGGCCGAGCAGGAACTCGCGGGCATGGACACCAAGCCGCTGGTCGGCTACCTGACCGCCTGGAACTACTACGAATCGCTGAAGAGCCCGGGCAACGCGAAGTTCGTCAAGGCCTGGAAAAGCTACGTCAAGGCCAAGGGGCTGAAGGACTACCCGGTCACCGACGATCCGATGGAAGCGTCCTACATCGGCATCCACCTGTGGAAGCAGGCGGTCGAGAAGGCGGGTTCGGTCCACGTCGATGCGGTGCGCAAGGCGCTGGTCGGGCAGAAGTTCCACGCCCCCAGCGGATCGGTGGTCGAGGTTCTGCCGAACCAGTACATCAAGAAGCCCGTGTACATCGGCCAGGTCCGTGCCGACGGTCAGTTCGACGTGGTCTGGCAGTCCAAGGGGGTCGTTCCGGGCGCGGCCTGGAGCCCGTACATCCCCAAGCCGACCCACGCCTGAGCGTGCCATGAGCTTGTCCTCCGCGTTCCGGATCGACTGGCCGTGGCGGCGTCGGCGCCATGCCGCTGCGCTCGGCATGGCGCTCATGCTGCTGGCACCGATGGCGCATGCGCTCACGGTCACGGAGGCGATGGCCATCGCCTCCGGCGACACGGATTCGCGGGTGGCGGCCTTGCACAAGGCGATCGACCATCCGGACCCCGCGCTTGCCGAGTTTCTCGGCAAGCTGCTCGACGACGCCGTGCAGATCGACGGCGCGCGGGTCGAGGTCCGCAAGGGCGATGACTGGGTCGACCTGGCAAGCGGCCAAAGCGTCACGCCCGGCGCCGATGCGCAGGGCGTGGTCAACAACACCTACATGCGCAAGGAGCTCGCGTCGGCACGGGCCGGGCTCGACCTGTTCGCACCTGATCCGGCCCGGCGCCTGAAGGCTGTGCAGCGGCTGCAGGACGACCCCGCGGCGGCCAACCGCACGCTGATCGAGACGGCGCTGCGCAAGGAGACCAACGCCGAGGTGCGGCAGCGCCTGCAGCTGGTGCACGCGGCCATCCTGCTCACCAGTGCGACACCCGCCGAGCGTCTTGCCGCGGCGCGCGAACTGGCCGCGAGCGACTATCCAGCGGCGCGCGCGCTGCTGCAGTCGCGGCTGCGCGGCAACGCGGAACCCTCGGCCGAGGTCCGCGCCCAGATCGCCCACAGCCTGGCCGAAATCGACGCGCGGCTGGCCTGGGGCGAGCGCCTGAGCACCGTGTTCTCCGGCATCAGCCTCGGCAGCATCCTGCTGCTGGCCGCGCTGGGGCTGGCCGTGACCTATGGCCTGATGGGCGTGATCAACATGGCCCAGGGCGAGTTCATCATGCTCGGCGCCTACGCCACCTATGTGACGCAGGGCTTGTTCCAGAAGTACCTGCCCGGCCTCGCGAGCTACGCGCTGGTGGCGGCCGTCCCCGTGTCCTTCTGCACCGCGGGTCTCATCGGCGTGCTCGTCGAGCGCACCATCATTCGCCGGCTCTACGGTCGCCCGCTGGAAACGCTGCTGGCCACCTGGGGCATCAGCCTGGTGATGATCCAGGCGGTGCGCAGCGTGTTCGGACCGCAGAACGTGCAGGTCGACAACCCGTACTGGATGTCGGGTGGAGCGCATCTGATGGCCAACCTGATCCTGCCGTACAACCGCATCGTGATCATCGGCTTCACCGCCTTCGTGCTGCTCGGCATGTGGCTGCTGATCGCCCGCACCCGCTTCGGGCTGTTCGTGCGCGGCGTCACGCAGAACCGCGCGATGGCGTCGTGCGTCGGGGTGCCGGCCGGGCGTGTCGACATGCTGGCGTTCGGCCTGGGCACCGGCATCGCCGGCCTGGCCGGGTGCGCGCTGAGCCAGATCGCCAACGTCAGCCCGGAGATGGGCACGGGCTACATCGTCGACTGCTTCATGGTGGTGGTGCTGGGCGGCGTCGGGCAACTCACCGGCACGGTCGCGGCGGCGATGGGGCTGGGCATCGTCAACACGCTGCTCGAAGGCGTGGCCGGCGCGGTGCTGGCCAAGATCGCGGTGCTGGTCGCGATCATCCTGTTCATCCAGAAGCGGCCGCAGGGCATGTTCGCCCTCAAGGGCCGCAGCGTCGAGGGTTGATCCATGGCCGTGACGATGCTTTCGGCAAATCCCGCCGCACCCCTGCGGGTGCGCGATCGCAACGCATTCCTGGCGCCGTGGGCGTGGGCGGTGTTCATCGGCCTGCTGCTGACGGCCTGCGTCATCGTTCCGGTGCTCGCGCTGGCGCTGCCGGCAGGCAGCGCCCTGCACCTGGGCTCGTACTGGGTCGGGCTGAGCGGCAAGATCCTGTGCTATGCGATGGTCGCGCTGGCCATGGATCTGGTCTGGGGCTACGCCGGAATCCTGTCGCTGGGGCACGGACTGTTCTTCGCGATGGGCGGCTACGCCATCGGCATGTACATGAACCGCGCCATGACGTCGGCCAGCGGCACGCTGCCGGACTTCATGCAGTTCATGCAGTGGAATACTTTCCCCTGGTACTGGGCCGGCACGCAGCACTTCGCCTACGCGGTATTCCTCGCGGTCGCGGCACCCGGCCTGCTGGCCTTCGTGTTCGGCTACTTCGCGTTTCGCTCGCGCATCAAGGGGGTCTATTTCTCGATCATCACGCAGGCCCTGACCTACGCGGCGATGTTGCTGTTCTTCCGCAACGAGACCGGTTTCGGCGGCAACAACGGCCTGACCAACTTCAAGGTGCTGCTCGGCTGGCGACTCGGCACCGACTCCGCGACGGTGGCGCTGTTCGTCGCCAGCAGCGTGGCGCTCGCGCTGATGTTCCTGTTCGCACGCTGGCTGGTGCGCAGCAAGTTCGGCCGGGTGCTGACGGCGATTCGCGACGCCGAGAGCCGCGTGATGTTCTGCGGCTACAACCCGCTTTGGTTCAAGCTCGGCGCCTGGACCATCTCGGCGATGATGTGCGGGGTCGCGGGGGCGCTGTACGCGCCGCAGGTGGGCATCATCAATCCCGGCGAGATGTCGCCGGCGAACTCCATCGAAA
>JAJYDI010000018.1 GCA_021777635.1 Pseudomonadota bacterium | reverse complement strand
GTCCGACGCTACCAGGGCAGAGGTGGGCCACCGCGGCCGTTCCAGGATGGATCACTTGTCCCCGAAACGTGTCACCACACCGAACGTTGGAGAGAGTATGAAACTCGACACGAACAAGCTTTCGTCGGCGGTCCGCCTCGCCCTTGCTGTGGGCGCCGTGGCTGCTGCCGGAGTTGCGGTCCCTGCCTTCGCGCAGGACACCGGCAACGCCGCCGCCAATCCCCCCAGCGACAAGAAGGCCCAGCAGCTCGAGACGATCGTCGTCACGGGTTCGCGCATCCGTCGCGTCGACATCGAGACGGCCAACCCGGTCTTCGCGATCGATCGCCAGACCATTACCCAGAGCGGTGCGGTCACGCTGGGCGATCTGGTGCAGCAGACCCCGGCGATCGCCGGTCAGGCCACCAACACGCAGGTCAACAATGGTGGCGGTGATGGCGCAGCCACGATTTCGCTGCGCGGCCTCGGCGTCAAGCGCACCCTGATCCTGATCGACGGGCACCGCATGGTGCAGGATCCGTCCCAGGGCGCCCCGGACATCAACACGATCCCGGCCGCCATGGTCGAGCGTGTCGAAGTGCTGAAGGACGGCGCGTCCTCGGTGTACGGTTCCGACGCCATCGGCGGCGTCGTCAACTTCATCATGCGCAAGAACTACCAGGGCGCCGAGTTCAGCACCAATTACGGTGTCTCCGATGCCAGCGATGGGGCCCGTCAGGGCTGGTCGGCGCTGTTCGGCCAGACCTCGGACAAGGGCAGCATCGTTGCCGGGATCGACTACAACAAGTACGACAGCGTCTCCTCGAACAACCGCAGCTTCTCCAAGAACGCCCTGTATCTGTATTACGGTTCGGTGTTCGCCGCCGGCTCCAGCCGCAATCCCAATGGCCGCATCTTCCTGCCGGCCGGCAACTCCTACGGTTGCGGTTCGGTCACCAAGCTGCCGGGCACCGACGGTACCGCGACGTCGGACTACCGCTGCTACAACGGCAAGACGGACGCCTACAACTACCAGGCCGTCAACCTGCTGATGACCCCGCAGGAGCGCGTCAGCTTCTTCACCATGGGCACCTACCAGCTGACGGACAACATCCAGGCCTACATGGATGTGTTCCACAACAAGACCACGTCCAACTACGCGATCGCTCCGTACCCGTTCGACGCCAACAGCGCGGGCGTGACGATTTCGCAGTACAACATGTACAACCCGTTCGGCGTCACCTTCGGTCCCGGCGGCGCCACGCAGCCGGGCGGCCAGGTGAATTTCATGCAGCGCTTCCTGGGCCTCGGCCAGCGCGAGCAGCAATACGCCACGACCACCGATCAGGTGTTCGCAGGCCTGCGCGGCGGCATCGGCGAGACCTCGTGGCAGTGGGATGCCGACCTGAACTACGGACACACCAGCCAGGGCACCCACACCTCGGGCTTCGTCAACACGGCCAACATGGGGCCGGCGCTGGGCCCATCGATGCTGGTCGGTGGTGTGCCAACCTGCGTGGGCACCCCGGGCGACCCGACCACGGCGATCGCCGGCTGCACCCCGCTCAATATCTTCAACATCAACGATCCGGCGCAGACGGCACTGCTCCGCAACTACATCGCGGCGCCGTTCACGCAGCAGATCTACATCTCGCGTGAAGCCTCGGTCAACGCCAACGGCAACCTGTTCGAACTGCCGGCGGGTACGGTCAGCCTCGCGGTTGGTGCCTTGTATCGCAAGGAATACACCAACCAGACCGTGAGCACCTCGATCCAGACCAACCCGCTGACGTTCACCTGCCCGCTGGGCACCGGTTGCACGTCGCCGGTCCAGGGCGGCTTCAATGTCAAGGAGGCCTACGCCGAGGTGCTGATCCCGGTGCTCAAGGACATGCCCTTCGCCAAGTCCCTGAATGTCGACCTCGGCAGCCGCTACTCGAAGTATTCGTCGGTCGGCAACACCACCAACAGCAAGATCGCCATCGAATGGCGTCCGATCGACGACCTGTTGCTGCGCGGCACGATTTCGCAGGTGTTCCGTGCGCCCAGCATCAGCGAGATCTACGGCGGTCCGGCCAGCGATGCGCCGACCTTCCAGGATCCCTGCATCGGGTATTACCCCGGAACCAGCCCGGCTTCGCAGAATGCAGCCTGCGGTGCTCCGACCGGTGCGACCGCGATTCCGGTGGGCGGCATCACCCCGAGCGGCGTCTCGCAGACCAACGGTGTGGTTTCCGGCGCCAACTATGTGGGCTATACGCTGAAGCCCGAGGCCGGCAAGAGCTTCGACTGGGGCTTCGTCTATGACCCGAGCTGGCTGCCCGGCTTCTCGACCAGCGTCGATTTCTGGCGCATCTACCTGAACAACACGCTGACGCGCATCACCGCGCAGAACGTGGTCAACATCTGCTTCGCCAATCCGACCAGCCCGTTCTGTTCGTTCATTCACCGGTTGGGTAACGGCCAGATCCAGGTTATCAACGAACCCAATGTCAATCTGGGTCGTCTGGATACCTCGGGCGTGGACTTCGGCTTCAAGTACCGGCTGCCGCAGTTCAACGTGTTCGGCGTCGATCCCGGCAATTTCGCCGTCAACTTCGACAGCACCTACATCTCGACCTACAACAACAACGCGGCTCCGGGCACGAGCGTCGCCACGCTGCACAATGCCGGCGTTTACACCAGCCAGTTCGGCAACTTCCCGCGCTGGCGTGCGCTGGGCGCGCTGAACTGGAACCGCGGCGCATGGAATGCCTCGTGGCGCCTGCGCTACATCGGCACGGTCAAGATCGGCAGTGCGGACCTGGCACAGCACCTGTCGGCTGATGGTGGCATCCCGGGTACGGTGCGTTACCTGCCGTCCGTGATCTACAACGACCTGTCGCTGGGCTACAACATCGCGCCGATCAACACCAAGCTGCAGATCGGCGTGAACAACGCCTTCAACAAGCTGCCGCCGCTGTTCTATCAGAACGTGGTGATCAACGCGAACACCGACGTCAATACCTACGACGTGATCGGCCGCTACTACTGGGCCAGCGCAACCGTCAAGTTCTGATCGAAACGGTTGTTGTGACATCCTTGCCGCGCGGGCTTTCCCGCGCGGCATTTTTTTGGGCGGCAGCATTGCATGACCACACCTGAGCTCGAATCGATCGAAACGATCACGGCCCGTCTGCAGGCCGGCCACGTCGATGCGGCGGAGCGATCCGCGCGCGCGCGTCTTGAACGGCATCCCGAAGAACCCCAAGCCACGCTTTTGCTGGCCGTGGCGCTGGGCATGCAGAATCGGGTCAACGAGGCGCTTTCACTTTACAAGCGGCTCACCGAACTGGAGCCGATGCAGCCGGCACATTGGAGCAACCTGGCCACGGCGCAACGGGAAATCAACGAGCTGGTCGCGGCAGAGACGAACTACCGTCACGCGCTGAAGCTCGAACCGGGCAATCCCGTGCTGCTGAGCAATCTCGGCGTGCTGCGCTGGCAGCGCGGTGATGCCGTCGAGACGCGCGACCTGATGCTGGCCGCGTTCCGGCTCGATCCGAGCCTGCCGGAGCCGCGCATCTACGGCGCGCTGGCGAGCTACGAATGTGCGGAGACCTCGGTTGCCGAGAACCTGCTGGCCGATCACGCGCAATGGCTCTATCTGGGCCCGGTGCTCGAGCCGGATCTTGCTGCCGCGCTGATGCAGTTGGGGCGCACCGTGGAGGCCGAGCAACGACTGCGGTTCCTGATACAGCGTCACCCCGAGGCGGCGCCGCTGGCCCGACTGCGGCTGGTCGCCCTGCTCGAACGGGTCAATCGACTCGACGATGCGGAGGCGATGCTGGCGGCGCTGGTGCCGGGGAGTGTCGACCGCGAGGAGGAATTCGCGGCGCGCGCAGCCTTGGCGGCGCGGCGGGGTCGTCATGCGGAAGCGGTGAAGCTGTATCGATCGCATCTGCAGGGTTCGCAAGTGCACGTGAGTCGGGCACCGCAATGGTTCGCGCTGGCCAAGGCCTGCGATGCGGCGGGCGATGTGCTCGGTGCCATGCAGGCACTGGCGAAGGCGCACGAATTGCAGCTGCAGCATGCGACGCAACTGGTGCCGGAACTGCTGGTCCCCGATGCCGAACCGTTGAATATCGTCCGCTACAGGGTCGATGCCGGGTCGCATGCGCGCTGGATGGAAGACCCCGCGGCACCATCCGCGGCAAAGTCACCGATTTTCGTGCTGGGATTCCCGCGCTCCGGAACAACGCTGCTCGAGCAGATGCTGGACGCCCACCCGGGCCTCCAGGCGATGGATGAGCGCGCGTTTCTCCAGGATGTCATCGAGGCCATGCAGTCCCGTGGGCTGCAATACCCCGATGACCTCGATCGCTTGAGTGAGGCTGACCTCGATCGCCTGCGATCGGTGTACTGGAAGCGCGTGGCCGAGATCGTCAGCCTGGCGCCTGATGACCGGTTGGTCGACAAGAATCCATTGAACATGCTGCGCCTGCCGATGATTCACCGCTTGTTTCCGCATGCGCGCATCGTGCTGGCGCTGCGGCACCCCTGCGACGTGATTCTCAGCAATTTCATGCAGAGCTATCGCGCACCCGCATTCCAGGTGCTGTGTGCTTCGCTGGATCGTCTTGCGCGCGGCTATGTCAACGCCATGCAGTTCTGGCTGCATCACGCCGATCTGTTTCGTCCGGCCGTACTCGAGCTGCGCTACGAGGACCTGCTCGCTGATTTCGCGACCCAGAGCCGACGTGTCGCGACGCATCTCGATCTCAGCGATGTCGATGCCATGGCGAAATTCCAGGCGCATGCGCGCGCCAAGGGATTCATCAGCACGCCAAGCTATGCGCAAGTCGTCGAGCCGTTGAACACGAAGGCCGTGGGTCGCTGGCAGCGTTATCGCGAATACCTCGAGCCGGTACTGCCGGTGCTGCTGCCGATGATCGAGCGCTGGGGCTATACGGCCGAGTGACGACACGCCATGTCGAATCAGCTGGTCGTGCGCATCTTGGACGCCATGAAGGAAGCGCGTCACGCGGAAGCGCTGGACCTGGCGCGAACGCTGAGCAAGAGCATGCCCGGCAACGAGAGCGCACTGTCGCTGCTGGCCGCGTGCGAGCAGGGAATGGGCCATCTGAAGGCCGCGCAGGACATCCTTGTGCGACTGGCACGCAAGCATCCGCAGACCTGGCAGCACTGGAACAATCTGGGCAACGTCGTCCGGGCTCTCGGTGACCCGGCTGGCGCCTTGGCGGCCTATCAAACCGCCCTGCGGTTGCACCCGAACAGCGCCCGCCTGCAGGCGAATATCGGATTGCTGCATCTCAACCGAGGCGAGTACCCGCAGTCACGCGAGCGCCTGCTCGCTGCCTGCGCGCTCAAGGATGCCGAGCCCGGCATGCGCCTCTGGGCGGCAGTCGCCAGTCACGCCTGCTCCGACGAGGCGGTCGCGCTGAAGCTGGTCCGCGATTGGCGGCAATGGCCGCGTCAATCCGATGAAGCGATGCTGGAGCTGGGCTGGCTGCTGGTCCAGCTGGGCGTTTTCGCGGAGGGTGACGAAATCCTGCGCGGCCATTTCCAGGACGGGAGCAGTCGCATTCGTGCCGGCGCGCGCAGGGTGCTGGCCCATGAGCGCGTCAATCGTGTCGAAGAGGCGCGTGCGCTGCTGCAGGCGCTGCCGGAGGCCGAGGGTATCGCCGACCCGGAGGCACGGCAGGAGCGGCTCAATGCGACCGCGGTGATGGCATTGCGCGGCAAGGACTATGCATTGGCGCGCCGCTGCTATGAGGCGGCGCTCGCGACCGATGTGGCATGGCGTGACCGTACGCCGCTGTATTTCGGTCTTGCCCGTGCATGCGACCAGCTCGATGATGCGGCTGCCGCACTCGAGGCACTCGCGCAAGCCCATCGCCTGCAACTTGGCGTGGCAGGCCCGGCGTGGCATCCCGGAGAGGCACACACGGGACCGCTGCAAATCGCCGACCGGCAGCTGGCGCCTGCCGAGGCAGTCGCCTGGCATCATGGCGCGCTGCCTGATGCAGGGGAATCGCCGGTGTTTATCGTCGGCTTCCCGCGTTCCGGCACCACGCTGGTCGAGCAGATGCTCGCCGCGCACGAAGGTTTCGTCTCGACCGACGAGCAGCCCTTCGTGCGGCGCATGATCGAATGGATGGACGCGCGCAAGCGACCCTATCCAGGTGGCCTGGCCGCGCTGTCGGCCGCGGACCTGGACGCGTTGCGCGCAACCTATTGGAGTTCCGTGCGCGAGCTGGTGACTCTCGGACCCGGCGTGCGACTGGTGGACAAGAACCCGTTGAACCTGCTCGCCTTGCCCATGATGCAGCGTGCCTTCCCGCAGGCACGGATCATCTGCTGCCAGCGTCACCCCTGTGATGCCATTCTCAGCTGCTACCTGCAGCAGTTTCGCGATCCCGATCTTGCCGCGATGTGCGCCACGCTCGAACGGCTAGCCCACGAATACGCGGCGTTCCATCGGCACTGGATGCATCATGTTGAAATCCTGCATGCCGACGTGCTGACATGCCGTTACGAGGACCTGGTGACCGATGTCGATGCCGGGCTGGCCCGACTCGGCGCGTATCTGGATGTCGAGAATGTCGCGATGATGAAGGACTACCGAGCGCGGGCGCTGGCGCGCGGATTCATCAGCACGCCAAGCTATGCCCAGGTGGTCGAACCGTTGCGCACGGATGCGATCGGGCGCTGGCGCCGCTATCGAGAAGCTTTCGCGCCGTTGCTGCCGATCCTGCAGCCGGTCCTGGATCACTGGAACTATGACGCCTGATCTCGAATCCATCCCCGCGGCACGCGCCGGCGACCGGCTGCAGCACTACGTGCGCTGGTACGACAACGCCTTGCCGGCGGAGCTGTGCGCCGGGTTGATTGCCGGCTTCGAGCAGATGCAGACCCTGCAGGAAGCCAATGGGCGGGGCCTGCGCGCCGGGCTGGATCAGAGCGCCTGGACCGAGCTCAATCTGACACGGCTGGCTGATCCTGCGATGCAGGGATTCTTCTTTGCGCAGGTCGACAAGCATCTCGCACGCTACAACGCCGAGGTGTCGCTGACGCTGCCGATTCCCCCGAGCCATCGCACCGCCGATCTGGTCATCAAGCGCTACCGGAAAGGGACGGAAGAGCGCTTTCAGCCGCATTTCGACTCCATCAATGAAGCAGCGAATCGCTACCTGGTGTTCCTGTGGTATCTCAATGACGTCGCCGAGGGCGGCGAGACCGAGTTCTGCGACCTGCACGTGCGCGTGCAGGCGCGTGCCGGCCGGCTGCTGATGTTTCCGCCCTACTGGATGTATCAGCACGCCGGCCTGCCGCCGCTCTCCGGCGACAAGTACATCCTTTCGACCTATCTGCTGTTCCAGCCGTCCGCGGTTCCATCGGTCCGCTGAGCATCGTCGATGCGCGTCGGCCCGCGCACATGCGCAGGCTGCGCCAACGCGAATAGCTGGCTGCCGAGCAGATGGATCGGGATCCGGCGCGGTCGAGTGGCGATGGGGACGCCGTCGCCGTGCAGAACCGGTGAGCCGATGCTCCGGAAGTCAGCCGCTCGCCAGCGCGCGAACGGGTGCGGTCGGAGCGGCCAGCGCCGCCGCGATGCGCTGCTGCTCGGCGCGCAGCCGCGCCGGCAGCCGTGCGCCGTAGCTGTCGAGATACTCGCCGATACCGGCAAGCTCGGCGCGCCAGCCGTCGCGATCGACCGCGAGCAGGGCATTCAGGGCGGCGGGATCGACGGCGAGCCCGTCGAGATCCAGGTCCTGCGGCCGCGGCAAGCGGCCGATCGGCGTTTCGGCCGCACCGGCCGTGTTCTCGCAGCGGCCGAGGATCCACTCCAGCACGCGCAGGTTGTCGCCGAAGCCGGGCCACAGGAACCTGCCGTCAGTGCCCTTGCGGAACCAGTTGACCTGGAAGATCTTCGGCAATCGGGCCCCCGGTCGGTCGAAGCTCAGCCAGTGCGCGAAGTAGTCGGCGAAGTTGTAGCCGCAGAAGGGCTTCATCGCCATCGAGTCGCGGCGCAGCACGCCGACGGCGCCGGCGGCGGCGGCGGTCGTCTCCGAACCCATCGCCGCGCCGAGCAGCACGCCGTGCGCCCAGTCGTGCGCTTCCACGACCAGCGGCACCAGGTGCTCGCGGCGGCCGCCGAAGACGATGGCGCTGATCGGCACCCCCTGGGGGTTCTCGCCGTGCGGCGAGAAGCTGGGGCACTGCCGCGCGCTGACGGTGAATCGCGAGTTGGGATGGGCTGCCGGGCCGTGGGCCGCGTCATGGGGTCGACCCTGCCAGTCGAACGCGGGCTCACCCGGCAATCCCTCCCACCATGGCTGGCCGTCGGCGGTGAGAGCCACGTTGGTGAAGATCGTGTCGTGGTCGAGCATGGCCAGCGCGTTGGCGTTGGTCCTGGCGCTGGTGCCGGGCGCCACGCCGAAGAATCCAGCTTCGGGGTTGATCGCCCACAGCCGGCCGTCGGCGCCGGGTTGCATCCAGCAGATGTCGTCACCGACGGTCCACACCTTCCAGCCCTTGCGGCGCATGCCTTCCGGCGGGATCAGCATGGACAGATTGGTCTTGCCGCAGGCGGACGGGAAGGCCGCGGCGACGTAGTGCGTCTGCCCCTGCGGGTTTTCGATGCCGACGATCAGCATGTGCTCGGCCAGCCAGCCTTCCTGGCGTGCCTGCCATGAGGCGATGCGCAGGGCGTGGCATTTCTTGCCCAGCAGCGCGTTGCCGCCGTAACCCGAGCCGTAGGACTTGATCGTCAGCTCTTCGGGGAAATGCATGATGAAGCGGCGCTCGGGATCGAGTTCGCCGATCGAGTGCAGGCCCTTGACGAAGCGGCCCTCGCGCTCGATGCGCGCCAGGGCCTGCGCTCCCATGCGCGTCATCAGGCGCATGTTGGCGACGACGTACGGGCTGTCGGTGATCTCGACGCCGCAGCGCGCCAGCGGCGAGTCGATCGGGCCCATGCAGTAGGGCACCACATACAGCGTGCGGTCTTTCATGCAGCCGGCGAACAGCGCGTCGATCTTCGCGTGCGCCGCGTCCGGCGCCATCCAGTGGTTGTTGGGGCCGGCGTCGTCGCGCTCGCGCGTGCAGACGTAGGTCAGGTGCTCGACGCGTGCCACATCGCCCGGATGCGACCGGTGCAGATGGCAGCGCGAGTGCGTGGCCGGGTTGAGCGCGATCAGTCCGCCCGTGGCGTGCATCTGTGCCACCAGCGCGTCGTACTCCTGCTGGGTGCCGTCGCACCAATGAACCTCCGCAGCCTGGGTATGACGGGCAACGTCCTCGACCCAGCGGTTGAGGGCGGCGAGCGAGCTGGTCATCGGTACAGCTCCATGCGTCGGACTCGGAACCTTAACGGTGAGGTGCGGCGAGGGGCACGCCGCAGTGCAGCGCAGGCGGGGCGGTGCGGGTCCGGTCAGTCCGGAACCAGCGCGGCGATGACGTGCTCGACGTAGGCCTCGTACTCCTCGTGACTCAGACGCGGCACGCTGAGGTTGAGGTTCATCTGCAGGAAGCCGACATAGGCGGCGTAAGCGAGTCGCGCCCGGTGCTGTGCGGCGGCGCGGTCCATCCCGGTCTGGCGGTAGGCATGGGCGAGGAAGTCCATGCGCCGCTGGGTGACCTTCTGCATCAGCGGAATCACCAGCGGATGGTCCAGCGCCTTGAGCAGGGCGGCGTAGATGCGGTGCGGCTGCACTTCGCGGGCGACACGACGGAACAGCTCGCAGAGCCGCTCGCGCGGCTGCGGAATGGTGTCCACCTGCGCCAGCAACACCCGCTCACCCTCGTCCTCCCAGCGTTCCAGCGCGGTGCTCAGCAAGGCTTCGCGACTGCGGAAGTGCCAGTAGAAGCTGCCCTTGGTGACACCCAGGCGTCGTGCCAGGGTCTCCACCGCCAGCGCGCCCACACCCTGTTCGGCGATCAGCTCGAGAGCGGCATGCTCCCAGTCCGCGGCGGTCAGGCGCGCGCGGTCGGGCCGGGTGGCGGTCATGGCAGGCGTCGGTTGCGGCATGCAGTCATGGTAACGGCTTGCCGGTCCGGCGCAATCGCGCAGCCGTGGTCCGTCATCCGTGATCAGCGGTGCGACTCAATCCATACGCATGCGTATTGACAGCAGGGGGTGCGGCTTTACATACTCGCAAGTATGGTATCGATCCGTCCGAACACGGCACCGGTGGCACGCGAGCGCGTGGCGTTCGCCGCCGCTGACGGCACGACCCTGGTCGGCGATCGCTGGGGTGGCACGGCAGCGCCGGGCGTGCTGTTCGCCCACGGTTTCGGCCAGACCCGCCAGGCCTGGTCCGGTGCGGCGCAGGCGCTGGCGGAGTCGGGGTGGCAGGCGATCACCTTCGACGCGCGCGGTCATGGCGAGAGCGGTCGCGCTCCCGGTGGTGCTTACCATCTCGACCAGTTCATCGACGATCTCGACGGTCTGGCGCGTTCGCTGCCGCGGCCGCCGGTGCTGGTCGGCGCCTCGATGGGCGGCCTGCTCGGCATCACCGTGGCCGGCGCCAGCAAAGACCCGCCGCTGCGCGCGCTGGTGCTGGTGGACATCACGCCGCGCTGGGAGCCAGCCGGTGTCGAACGCATCCTCGCCTTCATGCGTGCGTTTCCCGATGGATTTGCTTCGTATGAAGCGGCCGCCGATGCGATCGCGGCGTACCTGCCGCAGCGTCGCGAGCGTAAATCCGCGGCGCAGCTGGCGCCGTTGCTGCGTCGGGGCGACGACGGCCGTCTGCGCTGGCACTGGGATCCGGTGCTGCTGGATGTGGTCGCCGCCGAGGGCGAGCGTCATCAGCCGCAGCTGCTTGCGGCCGCGCGTCGTATCGCGGTGCCGACCCTGCTGATCTCCGGCGCTTCCAGCGACGTGGTCTCCGTCGATACCGTCAACGAGTTCCTGGATCTGGTGCCGCACGCGCGCCACGTCGCCATCGCACGCGCCACGCACATGCTCGCGGGCGATGCCAACGAGGCCTTCAGCGGCGCCATCCGCGATTTTCTAGCCACGCTGCCGATCGGCGCCCCTGCGCCCGCGAGGTCTCTGCCATGATGAATCTGCTTCCCCTGCTCGCCATCGCGACGGTATCACTGCTGGCGGCCTACGCCGGCGCCCGGCTGCGCACCTGGAGTCTTGCCGCCGCGATCGCGACCGTCGCGACGGGCTACGCCGCGGGCGTGGCGGATGCCGGCTGGATCACGCTCGCCGTGTTCGCGCTGCTGGTGCTGCCGCTCAACCTCGCACCGCTGCGCCGTGCACTGATCAGCGCGCCGCTGCTGCAGGTATTCCGGCGCGTGATGCCGGCGCTGTCGGACACCGAGCAGACCGCGCTGGCCGCCGGCACGGTCGGTTTCGAGGGCGAACTATTCTCCGGGCGCCCCGAATGGGGCACGTTGCTGGCACAGCCCAGGCCCGCGCTGAGCGCCGAAGAGCAGGCTTTTCTCGACGGGCCGGTGGAACAGTTGTGCCAGATGCTTGACGACTGGCAGATCACCCACGAGCTGGCCGATCTGCCGCCCGAGGTCTGGGAATTCCTCAAGAAGCACAAGTTCTTCGGCATGATCATTCCCAAGCGCTACGGCGGCCTGGAGTTCTCGGCGCTGGCGCATTCGGCGGTGCTGCAGAAGGTGGCCAGCATCTGCGCCACCGCGGCCTCGACGATTGCGGTGCCGAACTCGCTGGGTCCGGCCGAGCTGCTGCTGCATTACGGCACCGAGGCGCAGAAGGACCATTACCTGCCGCGCCTTGCCGACGGGCGCGAAGTGCCGTGCTTTGCGCTGACCGGGCCCTACGCCGGCTCCGATGCCACCTCGATTCCGGACCACGGCACGGTCTGCGTGGGAATCTGGGAAGGCGAGACGGTGCCCGGCGTGCGCCTGACCTTCGACAAGCGCTACATCACCCTGGCGCCGGTGGCGACCGTGATCGGTCTGGCGTTTCGCCTCCATGATCCCGACAACCTGCTCGGCGACAGCCCCGCGGGCGGCGACCGCGGCATCACGCTGGCCCTGTTGCCGCGCGAAGCGCCGGGGCTCGAGATCGGTCGCCGCCATTTGCCGCTGAACATTCCGTTCCAGAACGGACCGGTGCGCGGCACCGACGTGTTCGTGCCGCTGACCCAGCTGATCGGCGGCCCGGCGATGGCCGGCCACGGCTGGCGCATGCTGGTCGAGTGTCTGTCGGTCGGGCGCGCGATTTCGCTGCCCTCCAACGCCACCGGATTCGCGCGCATGGCGGTTGCCGCGACCGGTGCCTACGCGCGCATCCGCAAGCAGTTCGGGCTGGCGATCGGCCGCTTCGAGGGGGTCGAGGAGGCGCTGGCGCGGATCGGCGGTTACAGCTATCTGATCGCCGCGCTGTCGCGCGCGACCGCGGCGGCGGTGGATCGCGGCGAGAAGCCCGCGGTGTCGTCGGCGATTGCCAAGTACCACACCACCGAACTGGGTCGCGAAGTGGTCAAGGATGCGATGGACATCCACGGCGGCAAGGGCGTGATCCTCGGTCCGTCGAACTATCTCGGCCGCAGCTGGCAGGGTGCGCCGATCAGCATCACCGTCGAGGGCGCCAACATCATGACGCGCAGCCTGATGATCTTCGGTCAGGGCGCGATCCGCTGCCATCCGTTCGTGCTGAAGGAAATCGGCGCGCTGGCGATCGCCGATCGCGGCGAACGCATCCGGGCGTTCGATGCCGCGCTGTTCGGGCATCTCGGTTTCGGCCTGCGCAACGCCGCGCGCAGCCTGGTCACCGGGCTGTCCGGCGGTCGCCTGGGTGCCGCACCGGCGACCACGCCGATGCTCCGGCGCTACTACCGCAAGCTCAACCGCTACTCGGCCGCGCTGGCGCTGACTGCCGACGTCGCCATGGGCGTACTGGGTGGCAAGCTCAAGTTCAAGGAGAAGCTGTCGGCACGTCTTGGCGACGTGCTCAGCTATCTCTACATCGCCAGCGCCCTGCTCAAACGTTACGAGGACGAAGGCCGCCCCGAGGACGAACGCGCCCTGCTGGCATGGTCGTTCCACGAGTCGGTCTGGCGCATGCAGGGCGCGCTCGACGGGGTGATCCGCAATTTCCCGGTGCGCCCGGTAGCGTGGCTGCTGCGCGCGCTGGTGTTCCCGCTGGGGTGCCGCGAGGTGCCGCCGTCCGACCGCCTCGGCCATCGCGTGGCGGCGCTGCTGACCGCGCCCAACGCGGCGCGCGACCGCATGCTGGACTGGTGTTTCATCACGCCCAGCGCCAACAACGCGGTCGGGCGCATGCACGCGCTGCTGCCGGACGCGGTCGCCGCCGAGCCGGTCGAGCGCAAGTTCGTCAAGGCGCTGAAGTCGGGCGCGATCAAGGCGCGCGACTATCCGGATCAGCTGGCCGAAGCCGAGCACATCGGCGCGCTCAGCGCCGATGAGCATGCACTCCTGAAGCACGTGCGCGAGGCCGCGGCCGAGTTCATCGCGGTGGACGATTTCGATCCCGCGGAACTGCGTGCGGCGGTGCAGACCGTGCACCAGGCGGCACTGCGCTCGGTGGCTTGATGCCCGGGCAGGTGCGATCGCGTGCCGATATCGGCATGGCGGCATGTCGCATCGGCGCGGCAGTCAGATCGTTCGGGCCGTGCTCTCAGGATGACATCCCTTTTGTCAGCTGAGCACGGCGAAGGATCTGGCGATCGACACCACCTCCGACCGCGTGTCGCCAAGGTGTCGGCAGGGTGGTACGTCGAACCGGCGCTTGCAGTCAGCCCCTTCGGCCTGCGCCCTCAGGACGACCAACGCGACCGAAGGAAGTCCCTTTTCGGGACGACCGAAGGAAGTCCCTTTTCGGGACGACCGAGGAAGTCCAGCGGGGAAGTCCCCAAGGGATGACAACGGAGTTGTCACCCTGAGCGCAGCGAAGGGCCCGGCCTCACGATGATAAAGAGGGCGACACGGCGCCGGCGTGCTCGCGGGTGGCGGCGAATGTCGCCTGCGGCCAGCGTTCGATCGCCAGCTGCAGGTTGATCCGCGAGGGCGCCAGATAGACCAGCGCGCCGGAGGCGTCCAGCGCCAGGTTCATGGCGTTGCGCTCACGGAACTCCTCGAGCTTCCTCGCATCGGCGCAGTGCACCCAGCGCGCGGTGGCCACGGCAACCGCCTCGAAGGCGCAATCGACGCCATATTCGTCCTTCAGGCGGTAGGCGACGACGTCGAACTGCAGTACGCCCACCGCGCCGAGGATCAGGTCATTGGACATCAGCGGGCGAAAAAACTGCGTCGCACCCTCCTCGGAAAGTTGTGCCAGGCCCTTCTGCAGCTGCTTGAGCTTCAGCGGGTCGCGCAGGCGCGCGCGGCGGAACAGCTCGGGCGCGAAGTAGGGGATGCCTGTGAAGCCGAGCGCCTCGCCTTCGCTGAAGGTATCGCCGATCGCGATGGTGCCGTGGTTGTGCAGGCCGATCACGTCGCCCGGATACGCGCTGGCGACGATCTCGCGGTCCGAGGCCATGAAGGTCAGTGCATTGGCCAGCTTGACCTCCTTGCCGGCGCGCACGTGCAGGGCCTTCATGCCGGCCTCGTAGTGGCCGGAGCATACGCGCAGAAACGCCACGCGGTCGCGGTGCTGCGGATCCATGTTGGCCTGGATCTTGAACACGAAGCCGCTGAAGGCTTCTTCCTCGGGTGCGACATTGCGCGTGGTGGCGGCACGCGCGCGCGGCGCGGGGGCCCGCGCGACGAAGAAATCCAGCAGCGGCTGCACGCCGAAGTTGTTCACCGCCGAGCCGAAGAACACCGGCGCCTGGCGGCCGCCGAGATACGCCTCGGGATCAAAGGGGTGCGAGGCGCCCTGCACCAGCTCGAGCTCCTCGCGCAATTCGGCCAGCGCCGCCGTGCCGATGCGCATCGCCAGCGCGGGGTCGTCGAGGCCTCTGAAGATCGTCGAGTCCTGGCGCGTGAAGTTGCGCCCCGGCTCGTACAGGTGCACCTCGTCGTCGAGCAGGTGGTACACGCCCTTCAGGCGGCTGCCCATCCCGATCGGCCAGGTGATCGGCGCGCACTGGATCTGCAGCACCGATTCGACCTCGTCGAGCAGCTCGATCGGAGCACGGCCCTCGCGGTCGAGCTTGTTGATGAAGCTCATGATCGGCGTGTCGCGCAGCCGACAGACCTCCATCAGCTTGATCGTGCGCTCCTCCACGCCCTTGGCGCAGTCGATCACCATCAATGCCGAGTCGACCGCGGTCAGCACGCGGTAGGTATCTTCGGAGAAATCCGCGTGGCCGGGCGTGTCGAGCAGGTTGACGATGCATCCGGCATAGGGGAACTGCATCACCGAGCTGGTGACGGAAATGCCGCGTTCCTTTTCCAGCGCCATCCAGTCCGAGGTCGCATGCCGCGCCGCCTTGCGGCTCTTGACCGAACCGGCCATCTGGATCGCGCCGCCGAACAGCAGCAGCTTTTCGGTCAGCGTGGTCTTTCCGGCATCCGGGTGGCTGATGATGGCGAAGGTGCGCCGGCGACGCGTTTCGGTCAGGTGATCGGGCATGGGCGGCGCCGCGGACGCGGCTGGGAACGGGAGGGCGATGCGCGATTATACGGGTCCGGCGCGTGGGGCTGCCCCATGCTGCTGGCTCCGTTCGCGCGTCGGTTCCTTCGACAGGCTCAGGACGGGCCCTTCGAGAACCCCAGACGGGCTCTTCGCCAAGCTCAAGCCCGACCCTTCGCTGCGGCTCGGGATGACCAACCACGTTGTCATCCCGAGGGCAAAGCCCGAAGGATCTGGCCATCGGCACCAGGCCTCCAGGTGCCTGCGGCCACGCCATCCTTGGCGCGGCGTTCGCGCGCACGAAGGCGCCCACTCACCGCTCGCTGCGCCCGGATGACAACACTGGACGCAACGGGCTGCGATGCCGCGTTCAGTGCAGTCCAAGGCATCCGCACGCTTCCAAAAGAAAAGACGTATAAACGTCTAGATGTCTATTGACATGCATGCGATTTGCCATTTACATTCACCGCACAGCTCATCGAGACCGGCTGAGGGACAGGCCCTTTGAAGCCGGGGCAACCCGCGCGACGCGATCGCGCACGGTGCCAACTCCTGCGGGGATGCACGCATCCGCCGAAAGATGAGCGCGTCCGCCCGGCCGCGACCGGGCAGCGCGCCCGTCGCCGGTTCCCCGCAGCGCATGAGTCCCGCCGGAGAGCCGTCATGTCGCTGCTTGCCGCACCCGCCCTTCCGCCGCTCGATGCCGTCGCATGCGAGCCGACGCTCGCGGCCGCATCTGCCGCGGCCACGACCACGGCCGTCAGCGTCAGCGTCTGCGAGGGTGAAACGCTGATTCGGCTGCAGCCCCGTCACGGCATCGGCGCACGCGACGTGCTCCTGCGCTGGCGCCTGCATGGATCGGCCGGCGCGCCGTTGCTGGCGGTGCTGGGCGGCATCTCGGCCGATCGCCGCGTCGTCGGCGATACCGATGGGCCGGGCTGGTGGGACGCGCTGGCGGGTGCCGGCCGGGCGATCGATCCCGCGCACCTGCGTATCCTCGGCATCGACTGGCTGGACGCGCGGGACCTCGATGCGCCTGCAGTCGACAGCGCTGATCAGGCCGACGCGTTGGCCGCGTTGCTGGATGCTCTGGCCCTGCCGCGGCTGCACGCACTGGTGGGGTCCTCGTATGGCGCGATGGTCGGCCTGGCCTTTGCGACGCGGCATCCGAGGCGCCTGCGGCGACTGGTCGCCATCGCCGGTGCGCACCGTGCCCATGCACAGGCTGCGGCATTGCGCGCGGTGCAGCGTTCGATTGTGCGTTTCGCGCTCGAACGCGGAGACGTCAAAACCGGCCTGGCACTGGCACGCCAGCTGGCGATGATCGGCTACCGCAGCCCGCGCGAGCTGGCCCGGCGCTTCGACGTGCCGGCCACGCTGCGTCATGGCCGCGTGCGCGTCGCGGCGGAAGACTGGCTGGACGCCACCGGCGCGCGCTTTGCGCAGCGCTTCGGCGCGGAGCGTTTCCTCAGCCTGTCCGAATCGATCGACCTGCACGCGGTCGATCCCGCCGCAGTGCGCGTGCCGACCGCGCTGGTCGGCTTTGCGAGCGACCAGCTGGTGCCGGTGGCCGACCTGTGCGCGCTGCAGCGTGGCTTGGGCGCGCCCTGCGAGCTGCATGTGCTCGATTCCGATTACGGCCACGACGCCTTCCTCAAGGAGGCCGTGGCGCTGGGCGCGCTGCTGCGCGAGTGTCTCGCGACTTGCGGGAGTTGAGATGAGCGAATTCGAACTGGCGACCCGCGCCGCGCGCGCCGGGCTCGAGCGTGATACCCAGTACGGCGCCGTGGTGCCGCCGATCCACCTTTCCAGCACTTTCAGTTTCGCCGGCTTCGCACAGAAGCGTGGCTATGATTACACGCGCAGTGGCAACCCCACGCGCGATCTGCTGGCCGGCGCGCTGGCCGAACTGGAAGAGGGTGCCGGCGCCGTGGTGACCGCCAGCGGCATGGCCGCGATCACGCTGGTCCTGGAGTCCCTGCCCATCGGTGCTCGAGTCCTGGCCGCGCATGATTGCTACGGCGGCACCTGGCGTCTGCTCGATGCCTGGTCGCGCTCGGGCCGGTTGCAGGTGCGGTTCGCCGACCTGACCGACGCGCGCGCGTTGGCCGCGGGCCTCGCCGACAGGCCGGCGCTGGTGTGGATCGAGACGCCGTCCAATCCGCTGTTGCGCATCACCGACATCCGCCACGTCACCCAGGCCGCGCACGCCGTCGGCGCGGAGGTGGTCGTCGACAACACCTTCCTCTCGCCGGTGTTGCAGCAGCCGCTGCAGCTGGGCGCCGATCTGGTGGTGCACTCGACCACCAAATACCTCAACGGTCACAGCGACGTGGTCGGCGGCGCGGTGGTGGCGCGCACGCCCGAGCGCGCGCAGCCGCTGGCGTGGTGGGCCAACTGCCTGGGCCTGACCGGTGCACCCTTTGACAGCTGGCTGACCCTGCGCGGCCTGCGCACGCTCGGCGCCCGCATGCGCGCGCACCAGGAAAACGCGGCCCGGATCGCCGATCTGCTCGCCGCGCATCCGGCGGTGGCCGCGCTGTACTACCCCGGCTTGCCGGCACACCCGGGTCACGCACTGGCGGCGCGCCAGCAGCGCGGCTTTGGCGCCATGCTCAGCTTCGAGCTGCGCGGCGGCGAGGCGGCCATCCGCGCCCTGCTTGACGGCCTGAGCTGCTATTCGCTGGCCGAATCGCTGGGCGGCGTCGAGAGTCTGATCGCGCATCCGGCGACCATGACCCACGCCGCGATGACGCCCGAAGCACGCCGCGCGGCCGGCATCGCCGACGGCCTGCTGCGATTGTCGATCGGCATCGAGGACACCGACGATCTGGTGCGCGATCTCGCCGCCGGCCTGGCACGCGCCGCGGCGGTCGGCGCGCGCAGCGCGAGCGCCTGCACGGTGCCGGCATGAGCGCGGTGCTGGCTGAACGCGTCATCGCGCCAACGCAGCTTGCGCCCCGCTGTGCCGTGGTGCTGCTGGGCACCGGCATGGTCG
>JAJYDI010000133.1 GCA_021777635.1 Pseudomonadota bacterium | reverse complement strand
CGGCGGCTCGGCGCTCCCGACCGCGCTGTGCAAGGCTGCCGTGGAGCGTGGCATCGACGTGTTCGCCGGCTACGGTATGTCGGAGACCGGGCCGATCGTCGCCTTGGCCCAGATCGGCGCCGGAATCGCCGATGGCGACGCCGAACTGGCGATCCGAGCTTCAACCGGACGCCCTGTGCCGATGGTCGACTTCCGCGTCGTCGACAGAGCGATGCGCGACGTGCCACGTGACGGCCTCAGCCAGGGTGAGATCGTGCTGCGCGCGCCGTTCCTGACGCAGGGCTATCTGCACAGGCCTGCCGAATCCGAGGAACTCTGGCGCGACGGCTATCTTCACACCCAGGACATCGCGGTCGTGCGCCCCGACGGCTACGTGCAGATCGTCGATCGCCTCAAGGATGTGATCAAGACCGGTGGCGAATGGGTGTCGTCGATCGAGATCGAGCGCATGATCGCCGAGATTCCCGGTGTACGAGAGGTCGCCGTGATCGGCATCCCCGATGCGAAGTGGGGTGAACGCCCCGTGGCGTATGTCGTGCATCGGCCGGACGTCACGATCACGGTCGACGCGGTGCGCGATTGCCTGCTAGCCCATGTCGCATCGAACCGGGTCGCGAAATACGCCGTGCCGGAACGAAGCCACATTCTGTTCGTCGAGCAGATTCCCAAGACCAGCGTGGGCAAGCTCAACAAGAAGCAACTGCGCGAGTGGGCCGAGGCCAAGGCGTGAGGCTGGGGTAGACCCTAGCCCCCTCTGCAGGAGGGGGGGCACGCGAAATCCCTCAATCTATTCTGACATCACCGGCACGATACGCGCCGGCAGCCATGCAACTAGAGGGTCAGAAAGGACATGACAACGATGAAGAATTCCCTGATCGCGCTCGCCGCGTTCGGCGCGTGCACCGCGCCGGCACTTGCTGCCGGCGGCAATGTGCAGCTCTACGGCGTCATCGATCTCGGCGTCACCCACTTCACGGGGCTGAGCAATGGTGCCGGCGGAAAGGCGTCGATGACGGCGCTGAGCTCCGGCGTGCAATCGCCTTCCG
Organism: Pseudomonadota bacterium; assembly: GCA_021777635.1. The sequence continues at coordinate 2,823 of JAJYDI010000133.1, read as the reverse complement.
TGATCGGACTCAAGGGCGTCGAGCCGCTGGGTGGGGGCATGGCAGCGATCTTTGACATCGAAACCGGCTTCTGCGCTGCCGGCACGAACCAGGACATGAAGGCTGGAAGCGCAACGCCGCTGTCGGGTGGTTTCTGCGCCGGCGGCGGCTTCATGCAAAGTCGAAGCTGGGCAGCCATCAAGGGGCGCTGGGGCGCGATCGCCGCTGGCCGCGACTATACCCGCATGTACAAAAACGAGGTGCGCTTCGATCCTTTTGGTGCAGGCACCACTGGAGCCTATACGAACCTGTCGATCATCAGCCAGTATGGCTTATCGCGTCTCAGCCAGGGACTGGTGTACATCAGCCCGACGGAGCACGGTCTGGAGGGCAGCCTGTCATATTCGTTCGCGCCGAGCGGTAGCGCCGTCCCCGCGGGCCTGCCCAGTGGCTCGAACGTCAGCCGCTCTCTAGGCGCCAATGCCAGCTACAGCGCCGGACCGCTCGATCTCGGCGTGGCCTTCGCCGAGGTGACGAATTTGCGTCTGCGGGCGATGCTCAACCCGACCTCGGGCGTCAACGACGGTACGTTGTCTGGCTGGCAGGTCGGCGCAGCGTACGATTTCGGCACGGTCAAGCTCTCGGCCCTGTACGAGCAGTCCAAGGCCGACTACAACAGTGGCAGCGCCAAGTCGATGATGCTCGGCGCGCGCGTTCCCCTCGGTTCCGGCGCGGTGCTCGCGTCGTTCGGTGAGGCACGGACCGATTACGGCATGCGCAACATCAACTTGCTGGGCACCGCAATGTATGGCACGGCGAAGCAGTATGCGATTGGCTACACCTATGCGCTGTCAAAGCGCACCAATCTGTACGCCAGTTACGCGCGCATTAGCAACGATGCGATGACCAGCTTCGCGGTCGAGTCGGCCACGGATGTGCTTGGCGGCGTCATGGGCCAGAATTCCAGTGGGATGGCCGTCGGCATGCGCCACGCATTCTGAGTGCCCGCGGCATACGGCAACGCCAGAGATTCTTCAGCCGCAGCAAAGCGGCTTTTTACCAGTGATCGACCGCACGAGGTCGACACCCAGAGGAGGCAAACATCATGGCCATCTACGCCACCGAGACCGCAGCCGGATCGATTCCGGAGGTCGTGCCGGCGACATCCCGCGTCTATCCTTGGATCGTGTTCGGCATCATCTTCGGACTCCTGCTGTCGGACTACATGTCGCGACAGGTTCTTAATGCGGTGTTCCCCTTGCTCAAGATCGAGTGGGGACTGTCGGACACCCAACTCGGGTCGCTGGCCGGCGTGGTCGCGCTGCTCACTGGGTTGCTCACGTTTCCGCTGTCGCTCGCCGCGGACCGCCTGGGGCGGGTGCGCAGCATCGCGCTGATGGCGGTGCTGTGGAGCGTCGCGACACTCGTGTGTGCGCTGGCGTCCAACTACCACGAGATGTTCTTTGCCCGGTTCCTCGTCGGGGTAGGCGAGGCCGCGTATGGAAGCGTCGGCGTCGCGCTGGTGCTGAGCATGTTCCCGCCCGGCATGCGCTCGAGCCTGACCGGGTTGTTCATGGCTGGCGGCGCGTTCGGCTCCGTATTCGGTATGGCCTTCGGCGGCGCGCTTGCGGTGCGTTTCGGTTGGCGCTGGGCGTTCGGCGGCATGGCGGCGTTTGGCGGCATGCTGGTTCTGCTGTATGCCATCGTGGTCACCGAGCAGCGCATCGGCGGGCACGGCGGATCGCGTGCTGCGCGCGCTACGCGTGCGCCCATTGCGCTGCCTACGCTGCTCGGGCGATTGTTTTCCAGCGTGTCAGTGATTTGCGCTTATGTGGGTAGTGGACTGCAGCTGTTCATCATGGCCGCGCTGATCGCGTGGTTGCCGAGCTACTTCAACCGCTATGCGGGCATGGCGCCTGATCGCGCCGGCCTGACCGCCGGCCTGTTCGTGCTGGTCGGGGCGGCCGGCATGATCGGTTGCGGCATCGCCACCGACCGCCTCGCACGTCACGACCCATCGCGCAAATGGGTGATGGCCATCGTGTATTGCGTGCTCACGGCGATTTTCCTGGCCGCGGCGTTCCGCACCGGAATCGGCTGGCCGCAGATGGTGCTCCTGGCGCTGGGCATGTTTTTCGCGGCCGGCACAGCTGGCCCCGCCGGCGCCATGGTGGCCAACCTGACCCCCGTGGCGGTGCACGCGACCGCCTTTGCCACGCTGACCATCGCCAACAATTTGCTTGGCTTGGCTCCAGGGCCATTCCTGACCGGCTTTGTTGCTGACCGCATCGGCCTGCTCGGTGCGCTCCAATGGGTGCCAATGGCCGCGCTCGCCGCGACGGCGGCGTTCTGGATCGGACGTCGCTTCTACGCTAGCGACCTGATGCGCATCGCGGCCTGGCGTGAGAGCGTGGGGGACTGAGTGTGGTGCCGTGTTGCACCGAACGCACGCCGGAGCGCAAGGCGACCCCGGCCGCATCCCCCCGCGCTGACAGTGTTGGCTCACTTCGACCGCGTCTGCCCTTGGTGTCTGATCGGCGGGCATCATTTGCGTAGCGTCCGACGCTGGACCTTCGGGTGGACTCGACCGGGCAGCACCTGTGGCCAGACCCGCCGCGGGCGAGCGCGCCGTACCAGGAGTTCTACCTCGAGAGGCTCGGCAGCCCGGCGGCTGTCGCCGCGCACCGCGTCCGGGTGCGGGCGGCTGGCGACGCGACGCGGGACGGGACGGCGTTATGCCTTCGACCGCATGCTGTTCCAAGACTGTTTCCTTCGCGCCGAAGGCATCGGCAACCCAAGTGTGCTGCGGTGCCTTGCAAAGGCTCCGGGGTCGACTCTAGGCTG
>JAJYDI010000017.1 GCA_021777635.1 Pseudomonadota bacterium | reverse complement strand
CACCTCGGCACGCGCCAGCTCGCGCGTCATGCGCCGCAGCAGGTACAGCCGGTGCGGGCGACCGTGCAGGCGGAAGCCACGCTGCGAGAGATGGAAGCTTTCCTCCATGCCGTCCATTTCCAGCGAGAACAGGCTGTCCTCGCCCAGCTCCAGCGCGCGCCGCAGCGCGTACGGCAGGCTGGCCGCGAGGCGCTCGAAATCCAGCCCGATCAGGCTGCGTCCCTCGCCCAGCAACTGCCGCGCGGCGAGGTTCGCCAGGGTCACGCGCCCGCCCGGATCGACCAGCAGCAAGGCCACCGGCGAATGTTGCACGACCGTGTCCAGCAGCAGCTCGCGCTGCGCCAGGTTCTGCCGCTGCTCGCGCAGCGCGGCGCCCAGCGCGTTGTGGGTGTCGATCAGCGCGCCCAGCTCGTCCTTGCGCCGCGCCGCGATACCAAAACTGAAATCGCCGTCGCGATAACTAGCCACGCTGCTCTCCAGCGCGCGCAGCAGGCGCCGCAGCGGCTGCACCACCAAGTAGGCCAGCCACAGCGCGGGCAATGCCAGCGCCAGCCAGGCCAGCCACAGCGCGGCCGCGGGCAGCATCCAGCGCGCCAGCAGCAATGCCAGCGCGGCGCCGGCCAGCGCCGCCAGCCACAGCAGCAGCGCCAGGCGTCCCGTGGTGGAGAACAGACGCATCAGTCCTGCGCCAGCCCGTAACGCTGCATGCGCCGATACAGCGCCTGGCGCGACAGGCCCAGGCGCTGCGCCGCGCGGCTGACCACGCCACCGCAGGCGCGCAGCGCGGCCACGATGGCCTCGCGGCCGGGCTCGTCGAGATCGCGCGGCGCGGTTGCAGTGGCCGATGGCAACCCCAGGTCGGTCACCCGGACCACGCCTTCCCGGCACAACAGGCGCGCGCGCTCCAGCGTGTTGCGCAGCTCGCGCACGTTGCCCGGCCAGGCGTGGGCCAGCAGCGCCTCGCGCGCGTCGTCGTCCAGCGTGCAGGCGCCGGCAAGGAAATGCTCGGCCAGCGGCAGGATGTCCTCGCGCCGCGCCGCCAGCGGCGGCAGCGCCAGTTCGATCACGTTGAGGCGGTAGTACAGATCCTCGCGGAAGCGACCCTCGCGGATCATCGCCCTGAGGTCGCTGTTGGTGGCGCTGACGATGCGCACGCGCGCGCTGCGCGTGCGCCCCGATCCCAGACGTTCGAACTGGCCGCTCTCCAGCACGCGCAGCAGCTTGGCCTGCCCGGCCAACGGCAGGTTGCCGATCTCGTCGAGGAACAGCGTGCCGCCGTCGGCCTGCTCGAAGCGGCCTTCGCGCGCGCGCGTGGCGCCGGTATAGGCGCCGGCCTCGGCGCCGAACAGCTCGGCCTCGAGCAGGTTCTCCGGCAGCGCGCCGCAGTTCACCGCCACGAACGGCCCCGCGCGCACCGCCGAGTTGGCGTGCACGATCGCGGCGATGCGCTCCTTGCCGGCGCCATTGGGCCCGGTGATCAGCACCGGCACCGGCGCGCGCGCGACCTGGCAGGCCATCTCCAGCAGATGCAGCATCGACTCGGAGGCGAATACCAGCCCGGCCAGATCGCACTCCGCCTCGAGCCGCGCGCGGCGCGCCCTGCGCGCGGCGCGACGTTCGGCCAGCGCGTGGTTGGCCTCGGCCAGCTCCAGCAGATTCTCCACCGTGGCCAGCAGGCGCGCGTCGTCCCAGGGCTTGGACAGGTAATCGGCAGCGCCGGCTTTCACCAGGCGTACCGCGGCATCCAGATGCGTCCAGCCGGTGAGCAGGATCACCGGCAGATCCGGCCGCTGCGCGCGCAAGGCATGGAACAGCGTCTCGCCCTCGTCGCCGGCGGTGGTGTCGGCGGAGAAATTCATGTCCGCGATCACCAGATCCACGTCGACGCTGCGCAACGCCGCGAGACCCTGCTGCGGCGTGGCGGCACCCAGTGCACGAATCTCATGCAGGGCGAACAGCGTGGTCAGCGCCTCGATCACGCTCGGGTTGTCGTCGATCACCAGTATCGTGCGCATCGGCTCACCGGTCTCCGCCCAGCCCGCGCCGCGTCACACACGCGTCAGCCGCATGCTAGCAGCGTGCCTCACGCCGCCCGCATCGCCATGGTCGGCGGCACGCGCGCCGCGCGCCGCGCCGGGCCGAGCACGGCGAGCTGGCCCAGCAGCCACAGCGCCACGGCACCGATCGGCAGGTACACGATCGGCAGCCGCGGCACCGCGTAGTGCGTCATCAGCCAGACGTTGATGCCGATCGCCGCCGCGCAGCCCAGCGCGATGCCGGCCGTCGCCAGCAGGAAGTTCTCGGTCTGGAAGTAGCGCAGGATGTCGATGCGGCGCGCGCCCAGCGCCCGCCGCACCCCGATCTGGCGCGTGCGCTGCTGCACCCAGAAACTGGCCAGGCCGACGATGCCGATGGCGGTGACGCCGAGCAGCGCGATCACCGTGGACACCAGCAGCCAGGCCATGGCGCGGTCATCGCGGAAATAGCGCTGGCGCATGTGCATGAACGATTCCTGCGCATTCAGCGTCTCGGTCGGATGCAAGGCCTGGAGTTTCTCGGCGCCCGCCTTGAGCACGCGCGCGCACTCGGCTGGCTGGCAACGCAGGGCATACCACGCATTCAAGTCCGGACCCACGCGGAACGGTGAGATGACCCCGAAATAATTCTCCGGGTCATGGGCGTCGGCACCGATGTAAGGCTTGATGATGTTGGAGATCACTCCGACCACGAGCACCGGCGTCTCGCCCATGTACATCAGCCTGCCCACGGCGCTTGCGTGCGGCCACAGCCGCTGCGCGAATGCCTGGGTGACCAGCGCCTGCCGCGCATTCACGAAGGTGTTGATGGCGTCCTTGGGACTCAGATCGCTGTAATCGCCCGGCTGGAATGCACTGCCCTGGAGCACCCGGATGCCCAGCGTCTTCAGCAACTCGGGGCCACCGAAAAACACCGGCGTGTTCATACCACCGGAGAACACGCGCATCGGTCGCCGGGCATAGAAAAGGCTCCACTGCGCGCCGCTCAAGGGCAAGGTGTTGATGGCGCTGGCCGACTCGACGCCTGGAATCGCCCGCAGCGCGGCCAGATCGGTTTGCGCCGAGGCGACCGAGCCATTGTGCTTGCCGGCCGTGGCCAGGCGCAGCAGGACCAAGCCGTGTTCGTCGATGCCGGAAGGCAGATCGATGCGCTGCAGCCGCCCCATGACCAGGTACACGGCGTTGCTGACGATGGCGAATGCCAGCGCGATTTCCAGCACGATCAGCAACGCGGCGATCTTGTGCCGGCGCAGCGCGGACAGGATGGGGCGCGCGCTCACGGTGCCCGTCCGCTGATCTTTGGACAGGTCATCATCACGCCGCCCGCATCGCCATCGTCGGCGGCACGCGCGCCGCGCGCTGCGCCGGGCCCAGCACGGCGAGCTGGCCCAGCAGCCACAGCGCCACGGCACCGATCGGCAGGTACACGATCGGCAGCCGCGGCACCGCGTAGTGCGCCATCAGCCACACGTTGATGCCGATCGCCGCCGCGCAGCCCAGCGCGATGCCCAGGGTCGCCAGCAGGAAGTTCTCGGTCTGGAAGTAGCGCAGGATGTCGATGCGGCGCGCGCCCAGCGCCCGCCGCACGCCGATCTGCCGCGTGCGCTGCTGCACCCAGAAACTGGCCAGGCCGACGATGCCGATGGCGGTCACGCCGAGCAGCGCGATCACCGTGGACACCAGCAGCCAGGCCATGGAACGATCGTTGCGGAAGTAATCACGGCGCATCTGCGACAGCGTGGCCTGCTTGGTGACCGTCTGCGTCGGATGCATGGCCTGCAGCCTGGCCACCGCGGCCTGCGGCACGCGTTCGCGCGCGGCGGGCGCGGTGCGCAGCACATACGAGGCACCGAGATTGGGGCCGACGCGAAACGGCAGGATGGCCGCGTAGAAATTGGCGGGGTCGGTGCCCGAATCACTCAACTGCGGGCGCACGATATTGGACATCACGCCGACGACCTGGCCCTGCGTTTTCTGCACGTACAGCAGTTTGCCGACCGCGTTGCCGCCCGGCCACAGCTGCTCGGCGTAGGCCTGGCTCACGATCACCTGCGTGGGCTTGAAAAACGAGCTGAGCATGGTGGCCGGGGTCAGGTCGGTGTACTGGTCGCTGCTGAAACCGCGCCCGGCCAGGATCTTCACGCCCAGCGTCGGCAACAGGTCGCGGCTGCCGAGATAGATGGTGACCGGGTAGGGCGTCGCGTTCGGATCGGGGGTCTTGGCGAAACCCGAGTTCCAGGACGAATCGGTGAACGGCAACGAATTGACCGCGGCGGCCGCCTGCACGCCGGGGATGGCGCGCAGCGCGGCCAGATCGGCCTCGGCCGCGGGCACGCCGGCCTTGCCGGACGAGCTGATCTGCAGGGTGACCAGGTCGCGCTCATCGATGCCCGAGCGGATGTCCATGCGCTGCAGCCGCCCCATGACCAGGTACACGGCGTTGCTGACGATGGCGAAGGCCAGCGCGATTTCCAGCACGATCAGGAACGCGGCGATCTTGTGCCGGCGCAGCGAGGACAGGATCGGACGCGGCGTCATCATGGCGGGCCTCACGAGGATTTGAGCTGCAGCGCGGGTGCGATCAGGCACGCGCGCCAGGCCGGCAGCAGCCCGGCGACGAGGCTGGCGATGAGCGCCAGCGCCAGGGTGGCGAGCAGCATCGACGGCTCGAGATGCGCGAGGCTGGCGTAATCGGACGGCTGTCGGCGCACCAGCCACAGGCCCAGCCAGGTCAGCAGCAGGCCGAGCAGCGCGCCGGCCGCGCCGATCATGCCGGCCTCGATCAGCAGCTGCGCGAAGATCGCGCGGCGCGAGGCACCCAGTGCGCGGCGCACGCCGATCTCGCCGCTGCGGCGCAGGAACTTGGCCAGCAGCAGGCCGACGGTATTGACCACGCACACCAGCAGGAAACCCAGCGCCAGCCAGGCCTGCATGCGCACGTCCTCGGGCACCACGTGGTTGGTGGCCAGCCACTGCATCAGATCATCGAGGCGCACGTTGGGCTTGCGCTGAAAGCGTCCGGCGGCGTGCTGCTGCGCGGAGTAGTCGACCAGGAAGCGCTTGTATGCGGCGGCATGCGCGCTGTCGAGCTGCACCCACATCTGGATGTAGCCGCAGGGCGAGGTATCCAGATTGCCGGTGGTCTCGCCAAAGCAATTGGTGGTGCCGTTGACGCCGATGTCCAGCGCGCGCGCGGTCTTGAAGGGAATGAACACGTCCTCGACCTCGCCGTAGCGCGAGGAGTTGAGATCGTAGAAGCGCGGCACCGGGCGCCAGTGCGCCAGCACGCCGACGATGCGAAAGCTGTGGCCGCCGTAATCGAGCATGCGGCCGACGCTGTCGGCGCCGCCGAACAGCTTGCGGTCGAGCGACGGCGAGATCACCGCGACGTGCGCGGCGCCGGCGTCGTCGGCCGCGGACCAGGGTGCGCCGTAGCGGAACGGCACGGCGAACATGCTGAAGAAATCGCGACCGGTTAGCCGTGAATTCGCCACGAACGGATGCAGTGCCGAGCCCGCCGGCGGCTGCACCACGTCGGCGCCCTGGTACATCACTGCCGCGCGCGCGGCCTTGCCCTGGCGCAGCAGGTTCTCGGCGTCGATGTAGGTGAGCAGGCCGGGCGGCTGCGGATTGCCGTCACCGTCGCGTGCCAGCGGACGCGGATCGACCTGCGGGTAGTACAGCTGCGTGCTGCGCCCCGGCAGCGGATCGCCGGAGAGCACGTGCAGCACGGTGAGCATGGTCATGCTGGCGCCGATGCCCACCGCCAGCGCCAGCACCATCAACGCGGTCAGCACCGGGCTGTTGCGCAGCGCGCGCAGGGCCAGACGCAGGTAGTAGGCACCCATGGCTCAGCCCCGAGTCAGGCTGACATCGCCCGCGGTGCGCTCGCGCAGGCCGGGATGAAAGCGCGGTTCCTCGCTGACCCCGGTGGCCATGCCGTCGACGATGTGCACGTTGCGCTGCGCGCGCGCGGCCAGCTCGGGATCGTGGGTGACCATGATGATGGTGGCGCCCTCGCGGTGGATTTCCTCGATCAGCTCCATCACCCCGCGCGCCATCGCGGTATCGAGGTTGCCGGTGGGCTCGTCGGCGAGCAGCAGGCGCGGGCTGCCGGCCAGCGCGCGCGCGATGGCCACGCGCTGCTGCTGGCCGCCGGAAAGTTCGGCCGGGTAGTGTTTCAATCGCGCCGAGAGACCCACGCGCTCCAGCGCCGCCAGGGCGCGCTTGCGGCGCTCGCCGCCGGACATGTGGCGGTAGTGCAGCGGCACCTCGACGTTGTCCACGACGTTGAGGTCGGGGATCAGGTTGAAGGCCTGGAACACGAATCCGATCTTCTCGTTGCGCAGGCGCGAGCGCTGGTTGTCGTTCATGCCGTGCACGTTGACGCCATCGAGCAGGTATTCGCCGCGGGTGAAATCCTCCAGCAGCCCGGCAATGGTCAGGAACGTGGTCTTGCCCGAGCCCGACGGGCCGGTGACGGCGACGAACTCGCCCTCGTCGACCTTCAGCGAGAAGCCGCGCAAGGCGTGGGTCTCGACGGTTTCGGTGCGATACACCTTCGACACTTCGCGCATCTCGAGCATCACGTTCTCCGGCAGTGAAAGGAATTCAATGACTGATAACCACGCGCGGCGCGTCGTGGAAGCTTTCGGCACCGGCGACGATGACGCGCTGGCCCGGCTTGAGCCCGGCCAGCACCTGCACGCGGTCGATGCTGCTGGGGCCGAGGCGCACCGGCGTGCGCACGGCCAGGTCGCCGTGCAGCACGTACACCGCGCTGCCGCCGTCATCGTCCAGCGAAGGGCCGCGCGCCACGGTGATGGCGTCGGCCACGCGCTGCAGCACCACGCGCACGCTGAGGCGCTGGTTCTGCCGCAGCCCGGCCGGGCGCGTGCTGGCGAAGCGCACGCGCGCGGCCACTTCGCCGGCCACGACCTCGGGCGAAATCGCGCCGACGATGCCCGGCCAGCGCTGGCCGTCGCCGCTGATCTCGGCGTGCATGCCCGACGCCAGATCGCGCGCGAAGCTTTCCGGCACCTTGATCTCGACTTCCAGCGCCGACAGATCCACCACGCTCAGCAGCGCCGCATCCTTGGCCACCTGGGTGCGATCGGCCACCGCCAGTTGCCCGACCTGGCCGGTGACCGGCGCGCGCAGGGTCAGCGCATCGACCTGGCGCTGCAGGTCGGCCACGACCAGCTTCTGGCGCTGCACCGCAAGGCGTTTGCTGCGCATGTTGAAGGCCACCCGCTCGTTTTCGAGGCCGCGATCCTGTTCGGCATGGCGCAGCGCGATCTGCGCCTTGTCCCGCGCGTCGCGCGCACGCAGCATGTTGATCTCGGGCACCGCGCCCAGCTTGAACGCGCGCGTGTAGCGGTCCAGTTCGGTCTGTGCGGTTTTCAGGTCGATGCGCGCGTCCTCGAGCTTTTGCCGCGCGGTCAGGCGTCGCTGCTGTGCCTGCAACTGCTCGTTCTGCGCATCCAGGCCGAGGCTCTGCAGCGTGGCCTGCTCCTGCGCCAGGCGATTGGCCAGCTCGGGACTGTCGACTACGCCCAATACCGCTCCCTTTCGCACGGCGTCGCCGGCCTGCACCCGGTAGCGCACGGTGCCGGCGGCGGCGGCATAGAGCGTCGGGCTGACCGCGGCGACGACGCGTCCGTCGGCGGCGATGTCGCGCACGAACGCCCCCTGCTGCACCGTGGCGATCTCCAGCCGGCCCCGGCTGACGCTGTTGGACGCCGCGAGGTAGCGGGCGAGCAACAGGCCCAGCAGCAGCACGCCCAGCAGTGCGCCACTGCCGTAGACCAGCCGACGCCGGTGACGGCGCCAGAACGGTGGCGCGGCAAGCGGGATGTCCTGAGCCGATGTGTCGCGGAAAGTCATGGTGCGATCCGATGGTTCGCATCGGCTACGCAAGCGGCGTGCCAGCGGCCGCTGCCGCGGTGCGCCCTGCCCGCTCAGGCACTTGGCCTGCGTCTCCGGCCCGGGAAAGTGTCCGCGGACAGCCGCGCGGACGGGCGTACGGACAAGCCCCTGCCCGATGGCGCGTCGGGTACCCGCGTCGCCGCCTGCGGTGGTGTCTGCGCGCCCCCGGACCCTTCGCCGTGCTCAGGGTGACAACTTCGTTGTCATCCTGAAGTCGAAGACTGAAGGATCTCGACTCCCGGCACAGAACCACGTCCTAGCCGCAGGCCTTGCCATGAGCACGGGCCGCGGCGGTCCGAGCGTCAGCGCAGCGCGGCGTCCACGCGCGCCAGCAGCGCGGCATCAAATTTCGGCAGCACGTCGAGCGCCTTGAGATTTTCCTCCAGCTGGGTGCACCGGCTGGCGCCGAGGATCACCGTCGAGACGCGCGGGTTGGCGAGGCACCAGGCGATCGCGAACTGCGCCGGACTGACGTCCAGCCCGGCGGCCAGCGGCAGCAGGCGGGCGGCCCGGGCGACGCGCGCGCCGCCGTCCTCCTCGAGCACCGCCTGGCGCAGCCAGGCGTAGTCGGGCTGGCCGAGCCGCGAATCCGCGGGCACGCCGTGCGCGTATTTGCCGGTCAGCAGGCCCGAGGCCAGCGGTGACCAGATCGTGGTGCCCAGGCCCAGATCGTCATACAGCGGCGCGTATTCGACCTCGACACGCTCGCGGTGCAGCAGGTTGTACTGCGGCTGCTCCATTTGCGGCGCGTGCAGATGATGCATGCGCGCCACGGCGTGCGCTTCGCGGATCAGTGCAGCCGGCCACTCGCTGGTGCCCCAGTAGCGCACCTTGCCTTGGCGGATCAGGCTGTCCATCGCCCAGACCGTCTCCGCGACCGGGGTGTCCGCGTCGGGACGGTGACAGAAGTAGAGATCGAGATAGTCCACGTCGAGCCGGCGCAGCGCCTGCTCGCAGGCATCGGCCAGATGCTTGCGCGACAGGCCGCGCTGGGTCGGCAGCGGATCCTCGACGGCACCGAAGTAGGCCTTGCTGGACACGCAGTAGCCGTCGCGCGGCAGCTGCAACGCCTTGAGCGCGGCGCCCATCACGCGCTCGGCCTCGCCGAAAGCGTAGACCTCGGCGTTGTCGAAGAAATTGATGCCGTGGTCCCAGGCGCAGGCGATCATCTCGCGCGCGGCGGCGACATCGACCTGGCGGCCGAAGGTGACCCAGGCACCCAGCGACAGTGCCGACAGTTTCAGTCCGGACGAGCCGAGACGGCGGTATTCCATGGCGATGACTCCGCTGCGGGTGATGATGAAGTGTGAGCGCGGCGAGGTTGCGTCGGCGTCAATGCCGCGGCGCGGTCGGGGATCCGCTGAACCAGTCCTCCGCCGAGCGCGTTGCGGGTTCCCTGCGGATGATCGCAAGAAGGGCCGCGCAGCGCCGTGGCAGGGACTGCGGTCCAGCGGCGCGACGCCGCGGGCGCCGCAGGAAGCCGCAATCCGCACGGGACGGGGCTTGGCGGGTGGTCTGCCTCGTTGCACGACTGGCGCAGGGCACCGTCCTGCACGGCGTCGCGCGCCTCGCATCCCTCCCGCCAAGCCACCGTCGCACCCACGCAGGACCGGCTCAGGGGAGCCTCAGCGCAACCACGCGCGGGCGTTGCGGAACAGACGCATCCACGGCGAATCCTCGCCCCAGCCATCGGCGGCCCAGCTCATCTGCACGCTGCGGAACACGCGCTCCGGATGCGGCATCAGCGCCAGCACGCGACCCTCGGCGGCGGTGAAGCCGGTCAGGCCGCCGGGCGATCCGTTGGAGTTGAGCGGAAAGTCCTCGGTTGGCCGGCCGCGGTTGTCGACGAAACGCAGGCAGGCGCCGCTCTTCGACGGCCGCGCGTCGGTACGCCATGTCGCGCGACCCTCGCCATGCGCCACCACCACCGGCAACCGCGAGCCGTGCATGCCCCGCAACAGGATCGCCGGCGACTCCAGCACCTCGACGGTGACCAGCCGCGCCTCGTACTGCTCGCTGGCGTTGCGCTGGAAGCGCGGCCAGTGCTCGGCACCGGGAATGATCGCCTTCAGCTCGGCCATCATCTGGCAGCCGTTGCAGACGCCCAGCGCGAAGCGCGCGGGGTCGGCGAAGAAGCCCTCGAACTGCTGGCGCAGCAGTTCGTTGTGCAGGATCGATACTGCCCAGCCGCGGCCGGCGCCGAGCACGTCGCCGTAGGAGAATCCGCCGCAGGCGGCAAGGCCGTGAAAATCGGCGAGCGAGGTGCGCCCGGCCAGCAGGTCGGTCATGTGCACGTCCACCGCCTCGAAACCGGCACGGGTGAACGCGGCCGCCATCTCGACCTGGCCGTTGACGCCCTGCTCGCGCAGGATGGCGACACGCGGTCGCGCGCCGCCGGCGATCATCGGCGCGGCGACATCCTCGGACGGATCGAACGTCAGTCGCGGCGACAGACCGGGATCATCGTCGGCGATGCGCCAGGCGCGCTCGGCGTCGGCCGCGTCCGGATTGTCGCGCAGGCGCTGCATCGCGTGGCTGGTCTCGTGCCAGGCGCCGATCAACTGGGTCCAGTTCCAGCGGGCGATCGTTTCGCCGCCGAGAAACAGCTTGATGCCGAGCTTCTCCTTCGGCCGCCCGATGCGATGCAGGATCTCGCCCAGGCCGTGCGCCGCGGCCAGCGCGGTCAGGCGCTCGGCGTGCTGTACCTGCGCCTGCAGCACCGCGCCCAGCTCCTCGTTGAACAGCGCGCGCAGCATCGCCTCGCCCCAGCCGTCGAGGCGGATCTCGAGGCCGCAGTGTCCGGCGAAGGCCATCTCCAGCAGGGTGACGATGACGCCGCCGTCGGAGCGGTCGTGATAGGCCAGCAGCAGGCCCTGCGCGCGCGCCTGCTGGATGAACGCGAAAAACGCGCGCAGCCGCTGCGGCTGGTCGAGGTCGGGCGGCACGCCGCCGCCGCGGTTGAACACCTGCATCAGCGCCGATTCGCCGAGCCGGTCGCGACCGCCGCCGAGATCGAGCAGCCACAGCTCGCTGTCGCCCTGGTCCAGGCGCAGGCGCGGCGTCAGCGTGCGGCGCACGTCGGCGACGCGCGCGAACGCGCTGACCACCAGCGACACCGGCGCCACGCTGCGCTGCTCGCCCTGCTCGGCGTCCTGCCACACCGCCTGCATCGACAGCGAGTCCTTGCCCACCGGCACCGAGATGCCGAGCACGGGACACAGCTCGCCGACCGCCTGCACCGCGTCGTACAGCGCGGCGTCCTCGCCGGGGTGGCCGACCGCCGCCATCCAGTTGGCCGACAGCCGCACCTCGCCGAGTTCGGCCACCGGCGCCGCGGCCAGATTGGTGATCGCCTCGCCGACGGTGATGCGCGCCGCCGAGGCGCCGCCCAGCAGCGCCAGCGGCGCGCGCTCGGCGAGCGCCATCGCCTCGCCCGCGTAACCCTCGAAATCCAGCAGGGTCACCGCGCAGTCGGCGACCGGCACCTGCCACGGCCCGACCATCGGATCGCGCGCGCACAGGCCGCCGACGCTGCGGTCGCCGATGGTGACCAGGAACGACTTGCTGCCGACCGCGGGCAGGCGCAGCACGCGCTGCACCGCGTCATCGAGGGCGATGCCGGAAAGATCCGGCACCAGATCGACGCGCGGCTTGATGCGCACGGCGTCGCGATGCATGCGCGGCGGCTTGCCGAACAGCAGGTCGAGCTCGAAATCGATCGCCGTGATGCCGCTGCGCGAATCGCTGACCACCAGCTGACGCTCGGCGGTCGCCGCGCCGACCACCGCATGCGGGCAGCGCTCGCGCGCGCACAACGCCGTGAACGCGGGCAGATCGGCCGGGCGCACGCCGAGCACGTAGCGTTCCTGCGCCTCGTTGCACCACAGCTGCATCGGCGACAGCGAGGGATCGTCGCAGGGCACCCGCGCCAGGTCGATGCGGCCGCCGACGCCGGAATCATTGAGCAGCTCGGGGATGGCATTGGACAGTCCGCCGGCACCGACGTCATGCACGGCGACGATCGGAGTATCCGCGCCGCGCGCGCAGGCGGCATCGATCACCTCCTGGCAACGACGCTGCATCTCGGCGTTGTCGCGCTGCACCGAGGCGAAGTCGAGCTCGGTGCTCGATGCGCCGGAAGCCAGTGATGACGCCGCGCCACCGCCGAGGCCGATCAGCAATGCCGGCCCCCCCAGCACGACCACCGCGTCGCCTGGCTGCAGATGCCGCTTTTCGACATGCACGCGCCGCAGATTGGCCAGGCCGCCGGCGATCATGATCGGCTTGTCGTAACCGCGGCGCACGCCGGCTTCGCCGGTCTCCTGCTCGAAGCTGCGGAAGTAGCCGCCGAGAACCGGGCGGCCGAACTCGTTGTTGAAGGCGGCCGCACCGAGCGGGCCGTCGCGCATGATCTCGAACGCGCTGGCGAAACGCTGCGGCAGCGGACGCTCGCCTTCCCACGCCCGCGGCAATCCGGGAATGCGCAGATGCGACACCGAAAAGCCGCTCAGCCCGGCCTTCGGCTTGCCGCCGCGGCCGACCGCACCCTCGTCGCGGATCTCGCCGCCGGCACCGGTGGCGGCGCCGGCCCACGGCGCGATCGCGGTCGGATGGTTGTGGGTTTCGACCTTGATCGCGTAGGGGATGTCCTCCTCGTGCGCGCGCCAGACACCGTCGGCATCGGCGAACAGACGTCGGCCGCGATGGCCGGCGATCACCGCGGCATTGTCCTTGTACGCCGAGAGCGTGTGTGCCGGCGCCGCGGCATGCGTGTGCTTGATCATCTGGAACAGCGTCTGCGGCGCCGGCTCGCCGTCCACGGTCCATGTGGCGTTGAACACCTTGTGCCGGCAATGCTCGGAGTTGGCCTGCGCGAACATCATCAACTCGGCGTCGGTCGGATCGCGGCCCAGCTCGGCGTAGCGCGCGGCGAGATAGGCGATCTCGTCGGCGGCGAGCGCGAGACCCAGCGCGCGATTGGCCGCTGCCAGGGCCGCCTCCGGGTCGGCGCCGAGCGCGATGCGGCCCAGCGCCCCCGCGCGGCCGTGCAGGAACAGCCCGCTGGCCTGATCGAGGTTCGTCAGCACCGACTGCGTCATTCGATCGTGCAGCGCCGCCAGCGCCGCGGCATGCTCGGGACTGCCGGCCAGCGGCAGCGCGTCGAGATGATAGGCCACGCCGCGCTCGACGCGACCGAGATCGAGGCCGGCGCCGCGCAGGATGTCGCTGGCCTTGGACGACCACGGCGACACCGTGCCCAGGCGCGGCACCACCCACAGCGTGGCCGGCGCCGGCGCGGCGGCGTGTGCCTCGAGGATCGTGCACAGCTCCTCGCGGGTGCGCGGATCGGTGATCGCGCTTGCATCGAGGATGTACACGAACCACGCCGCGCGCGCGCGCAGCCCGCGGTGGACCGCCTCCAGGCGCGCATTCAGACGATCGAGACGAAACGGCGAAAGGGCGCTCTGCCCGTCAAGGACGATCATGCGCGGGACCGCTGCCGAGCGATGGAATCGGCCATTCTAGCCCAATCACCGCCGGTAGCCGTCAAATCGGGACTGCTCGCGCCGCATCGGGGCCTGGCACGCCGCCATTCATGGCGGCGCACGGATGCGCTCACCACGCAACCCGGCCCGAGGCGTCGGCTTCGACGAACGCTGCCCGCAGCCCGGCCACCGCGCGCTGCGCGCGCGGGCCGTTGCGGGCTCGCGCATCCTGCGCTCACCACGCAACCCGGCCCGAGGCGTCGGCTTCGACGAACGCTGCCCGCAGTCCGACCACCGCGCGCTGCGCGCGCGGGCCGTTGCGGGCTCGCGCATCCTGCGCTCACCACGCAACCCGGCCCGAGGCGTCGGCTTCGACGAACGCTGCCCGCAGTCCGACCACCGCGCGCTGCGCGCGCGGGCCGTTGCGGGCTCGCGCATCCTGCGCTCACCACGCAACCCGGCCCGAGGCTTCCTGCCTCGGGCGTTCGGCGCCGCACGCGATGCCATTCATGGCATCGCGTAAACGCGGCGCCTCACCCCCGTGGATGGTGGGCGGCGTGCAGGCGCTTGAGGCCTTCGCGCGCGACCAGGGTGTAAATCTGGGTGGTCGACAGCGTGCGATGGCCGAGCAGCATCTGCAGCGCGCGCAGGTCGGCGCCGTGGTTGAGCAGATGGGTGGCGAACGAATGCCGCAGCACATGCGGGGAGATGCGCGAAGCCGGGATGCCGGCGGTCCGCGCGTGGCGCTTGATCAGCGTCCACGCCATCTGCCGGGTCATGCCGCTGCCGCGCCGGGTCAGCAGCAGCGCCGCGGGCTGGCCGCCGCGCGCCAGCAGCGGTCGCGCGCTGGCGAGGTAGCGCTCGATCCAGTCCTGCGCCACCTCGCCGACCGGCACCAGACGGTCCTTGCCACCCTTGCCGGTGACGCGCAGCACGCCCTGGCGCAGGTTGAGCGCCGCCAGCGGCAAGCCGACCAGTTCGCTCACGCGCAGGCCGGCGGCGTACATCAGTTCGAGCAGGCAGCGGTCGCGCAGGCCCAGCGGCGTGGCGACGTCGGGCGCGGCCAGCAGGGCCTCGATCTCGCGCTCGCTGAGCGCCTTGGGCAGGCCGCGCGGCAGCCGCGGCGGATCCAGCAGCAGGGTCGGATCGACGAAGGCCGGCTCGCTGCGTGTGCGCTGGGCATAGTAGCGGCGCAGTGCCGACAGCAGCCGCGCATTACTGCGCGCCTTGATGCCTGCCGCCCCGCGAGCCGCGAGATAGCGGAAAATGTCCTCACGACCGGCATCGAGCAGACGCATGTCGCGCGCGGCCAGCCAGCGCGCATAACTCTCGAGATCGTTGCGGTAGGCGGCCAGCGTCAATGCGGCCAAGCCGTCCTCGGACCAGGCGCGTTCGAGAAAGGCGTCGATGCTGGCGCGATCGGCCGCGGCGATGACGGTGGTGCTGTCCATGCGAGCATGCTCGCCGGCTCCGCCGCCGCCGGCAAGTCACCTGACTTCCTCCCACTCACGACAACACCATGACCCCTGATGCAATGCCCGGCCGCCCGTTAGGACCCTGCCCTTTCGCCGTACGCCTGACCGCGCTGTTCTACGACTTGCTGACGTCGCTGGCGATCGTGCTGGTGGTG
Source organism: Pseudomonadota bacterium (assembly GCA_021777635.1). The sequence goes on along the minus strand of JAJYDI010000017.1, from coordinate 3,559 downwards.
GGGCTGCTGGCGCAACTGGCCACCGGCGGCCGGCTGATCGCCATCCGCGACGGGCACGCCCACGCGCCGGCCTGGTATCCCCTGCTGCAGTTGACCGCGCTGGCGGCGTATTTCGTCTGGTCATGGCTGCGCGGCGGCCAGACCCTGGGCGCGCGCGCGTGGCGCATGCGGGTGGTCGCCGACGCCGGCCGCGTCACCCTGCGGCAGGCGCTGGCCCGCTTCGCGGCCGCGGCCTCGCCGCTGCTGCTGCTGGCGTTCGGCCCGCTGCTCGAACCGCGCTGGCTGCTGGTGGCGATGCTGCTGGCCTGGGGCGCGGACTATGCCGCGGCGCTGCCCGACGGCGACCGCCGCACCCTGCACGATCGCCTCAGCGGCACCCGCCTGCTGCGTGAAAACTGAAGGATCGCGCGCACCGGCTCAGGCCGTGCGCCGGTGCACGAGCGCCGCCACCGCCGCCAGCAGCAGCAGCGGCAGCGCGTTGGCCAGCCAGGCCGATATTCCATAGACGGTGCCGAGATTGATCAAGGCACGCTGCACGAAAAACCAGGCGATCGCGATCAGCAGGCCCAGCAGCAGGCGCTTGCCGAAACCGCCCGCGCGCAAGGCACCGAAGGCCAGCGGCAGCACGCACAGCACCAGCAGCAGCACGTCGAGGGGGTAGAACAGGCGCTGCCACAGCGCATCGGCGTAGGCCTGCGGATTCTGCCCGTTGCGGCTGAGATAGCGGACATTGCGCAGCAGGTCGCGGATCGACTGGCTTTCCGGATCGAGCACCGACAGACGCAGCAGGCGCGGATCGACATGGGTGTGCCAGATCGCCTGCGCCGCCGTCGTGGTCTGCGCGCCTGCCGCGTCGAAACGGGTATCGCTGACCCGATCGAGCATCCAGTGGCCACCGCGGAACTCGGCATCCGCAGCCCGGCGCACCTCGAGCAGGCGGCCCTGCGCGTCGAGGCGGTAGATGCGCACGTCGCGCAGGCGGATGTCGGCGCCGTGCGCTGCGGGCACCGCCAGCGCGCTCTTGACGTTGACGATGCTGTCGCCATCGCGCGTCCACAGGCCCGACGAGGTCGTCGCGGCGATGTTGCTGGCGCGCAACGCCAGCTGGATCGCGGTGGCGCGCTGCTCGGCGGGCGGCATCGCGTATTCGGCCAGCAGCAGCACCCCGACGCTGAGCAGCGCGACCAGCGCCAGCACCGCGGCACCGATGCGCAACCGCGACATGCCGGCGGCGCGCAATGCGGTCAGTTCGTTGCCGGCCGCGAGGCCGCCCAGGCCCAGCAGCGCGCCGATCAGCGCCGCGTTGCCGAACAGGTCGACGATGCGCCGCGGGATGCTGTAGAGGATGTAGATCGCGGCGTCGGCAAGGGTATAGCCGTTGCGGCCGAGCTGGCCGAGCTGGCGCGCGAACTGCAGGAACGCATCGAAGCCGACCAGCAACGCCCACACCAGAGCCAGCGAGCCGAGCACGCTGACGACGATCACGCGGTCGGCCCGCTTCAGCGGCAGGTGCCAGCCGCTCATGCCGGCCTCCGCGCAGGCACCCGTCGCGGCGCGTTCTGGCGCGCGAACGCCCACAGCGCCAGTGCCAGCGCCAGCAGCGGCACGCCCCACAGCGCGTACTCACCGATGCTGCGGCCCTGCATGATCGCGGCGCGACCGATGCCGAGCAGATTGGAGTAAAGCAGGTACGCCAGCAGCGCCAGCAGCATGCGCCCGTAGAACGGCTCGCGCGGACCTTGCCGTGCCAGCGGCAACGCCAGCAGTCCCAGCACCAGCGTGCTCAGCGGCGCGGTCAGGCGCCACGTCAGCTCGGCGCGATCGGGCGGCGTCGGCGAGCCCCACAACTGCGCGGTGGTCTTGTCGTGCGGGGTGCCCTGGCTGTCATCGGGCGCACCCTGGATATTCGACAGGGCGATGTCGTTGCGCCGGTAGCTCATCAGCTTCCAGGCATTGCCGCCGAGCGGACCCTGGTAGCGGTGGCCGTCGAACAGGGCCAGGAAACGACCGCCGCCCTGGCTGTCCAGATACAGCTCGCCACGGGTGGCGGTGATCAGATCGACGCGCGGGCGACCGTCCGGCGCACGCCGCTCGCTGGCGACGAATACCTGGGTGAGCCGGTTGCCGGCGGCGTTCATGCGATCCACAAACATGATGCCGCCGCGTCCGGGCAACTCGACGAAGCGCCCCGGCGCCAGTCCGGCGGCGATCACCGAACTGTTGGCGGCATTGACCATCGCCTGCGACGTGCGCGAGGCCCACGGCCCCAGCCACAACGCGATCAGCGCCACCAGCACCAGCACCGGCAGCGTCAGCAGCAGGGTCGGCCGCAGCAGACCCCGCGGACCCATGCCGGAGGAGGCCAGCACATGCATCTCGCTGTCGCGATACAGTCGCGCCAGCCCCAGCAGCACGCCGAGAAACAGCGCCAGCGGCAGCAGCAGCGACAACGCGTCGAGCACGCGCAGACCCAGCACCGGCAGCATCACGCTGGCCGGATAGCGGCCGGCCGCGACCTTCGACAGCACGTCGGACAGGGTGCCGCCCACGGTCACCACCAGCAGCAGCGAAGCGCTGCCGATCAGGGCGAACGCCAGCTCGCGCAGCAGGTAGCGGTCGAGGATGCGCAGCATCTAAGATGAAAGGCCCGCCGCGCCGCGCGCGGCCCAGTCGCCAAGTCTAGCCGGTCGCATCGCGGCCGTGCCCGCCCAGGAGCTCCCCCGCATGTCCCTCGAGTTCAGCCTCGGTCCCGCGCAAGCCGAAAGCGTCGACGCACCCTGCATCGTGGTCGCCGCGCACGAACGCGGTGTGCTCAGTCCGGCCGCGCAGCGCGTGGACGCCGCCAGCGGCGGCCTGCTGACCCGTCTGGCGGCGGCGGGCGATCTGTCCGCCAAGCCCGGCAGCAGCACGCTGCTGCATCACATCGCCGGCGTGCGGGCACCGCGCGTGCTGGTCGTCGGCGCCGGCGCTGCCGATGCCCTGGACACGGCACGCTATCTGCGCGTCTGCGCCGAGGCCGGCCGCGTGCTGAAGAGTCTGCCGATCACCACCGCCACCAGCTTCCTGCCCGAGCTCGCGGTGGCCGGGCGCGACAACGCGTGGGCCGTGCGCACCGCCGCGCTCGCCACCGATCACCAGACCTATCGCTACACCGCCACCGTCAAGCCGAAGGATCCGGAACCGCGGCTGGCCGCACTGTCGCTGGTTGCGCCGGCCGACGCCGCGCGCGGGCTGCAGCAGGCGCGCGGGATCGCCGCCGGCGTGGCGCTGGCGCGCGAGCTGGCCAACCTGCCGCCCAACCTCTGCAACCCCGCGCATCTTGCCGCCGAGGCACGACGCATCGCCGACACCCATCCCGGCGTCAGCCTCGAGGTGCTCGAACGCGCCGACATGGAAGCGCTCGGCATGGGCGCGCTGCTGGCGGTGGCGCGCGGTTCGGCCAATCCGCCCAAGCTCATCGTGCTGCGCTGGAACGGCGGCGGCGACGCCAAGCCCTACGCGCTGGTCGGCAAGGGCATCACCTTCGACAGCGGCGGCATCAACCTCAAGGTGCAGGGCG
>JAJYDI010000016.1 GCA_021777635.1 Pseudomonadota bacterium | reverse complement strand
TTCGGTGGCCAGACCGCTGTTGATGAAATAGTCGCTGCCCGCCCCGCGCATGAAGGCATCCTGGATGCCGCGGAAATCGATCCACGCCTGCGAGTACTGGTGTCCGAACAGCGGCGCGAAGCCGAGCTGCTGGCGGCCGTAGTAGCTGCCCCAGGTGTTGGGGTAGGTCGCCGTCCACGCCGTCCACGCGCTGGACGCCACCGGATGGGTGGGCGAGCCCAGCGCCTCGATGTACAGGATCATCGCCTCGTTGTAGCCCTGCCAGTTGTAGGGCAGAAAGCCCGACTCCGGCAGCCAGCCCAGACTGATCGTCGGCGCCGCCGGCTGCATCCAGGTCCAGTCGACGTTGCGGTAGAGCTGGTCGGCCAGCGCACGGATCTGATTCTCGCTGCTGCTGTTCTGGTTGAAGTAACTCTCGTCGGTCAGCACCCCGGCCATCAGCAGCGCGGTATCGATCGAGGACAGCTCCGATCCCGGCCAGCGCTGGCCGGTGGCGAGATCGAGGAAGTGATAGAAGAAACCCTGATACCCGCTCTCGCCGCTCGCCGCGGGTCCCTGCGGCGCAGCGGCCAGAAACTGCAGCGTGGTCAGCACGCGCTGCTCGGCCTGCGCGCGGGTGATCCAGCCGCGCTCGACGCCGATCGGGTAAGCGCTCAGCGCAAAGCCGGTGGCGGCGATGCTGGCGTAGGGCGATCCCGGATAGTGGTCGGGCGCCAGCCCGTTGGCCGCATTGGTGGTGTTCCAGAAATACTCGAACGTGCTTTGCTCGAGCTGCGCCAGCGACGTCGGCAGCGCGGGCTCCACCAGCAACATCAGCCCGGTGGTCGCCGTGGCGTTGCCGCTGCTGCCGCTCAGGATCAATGCATAGGTGCCGGTCGCCGTCGTCGCGGCGACATCGAGCACTTCGTTCTGCTGCCCCGAGCCCGCCGCCGTGGCCGCGCCCGCCGTCAGCTGCACGCCCGCGGGGGCGCCAAGCAGGGTCAGCGTCACCGGGCTGGCGGACGCCGGGCTGACGCCGAGCGTGAACGCGGCCGACTCGCCGGCCGGCAGCGACAGGCTGGAGGGCGTCGCCGAGAGCACCAGCGAGGGCGTACCGGGACTGCCGCTGCCCGGATTCGTCGCGGCCGCGCCCGAGCAGCCGGCCAGGACCGGCATCAGCAGCAGCATCGCCAGCAGGCCGCTTTGGTGCGCGCGCGGACGACGGCCGGCCGCACGCGGCGAGCGCGCGAGGCCGGGCATTCCGCGCGCGGGCCGCACCGGACTCTCAGGCGGCGACCGCGCAATAGCGGTCGATGAAAGCCTGATGCATCGGCATCAGATCGACGCAGCCCGCGATCACCGAGCCGATGCCGGTGACGAACGCGCGCAGGTCCTGTTCCGGCATCAGGTCGACCATCGGATGGTAGGTGCGCGGCATGATGTTCTGCCCGAGCATGACCTGCACCCAGCTGACGTCGGCGAACATCTCCTCGCCATCGCGGAAGAAACGGCCGCTGTCGCGGAACAGGCGGATGTTTTCCTGCAGCGAGTCCGGCACCTGCATGGTGCGGCAGTCGTTCCAGAACGGCGTGTCGTCGCGCGCGGTGGCGTGGTAGTGCAGGATCAGGAAATCGCGGATGTGCTCGAGCTCGAAGGCCGACTGCGCGTTGTAGCGGTCGATCAGTGCCGCACTGAAATCGCGCTGCGGAAACAGGCTGAGCAGGCGCGCGATGCCCGACTGGATCAGGAAGATGCTGGTCGATTCCAGCGGCTCCAGAAACCCGCTGGCCAGACCCAGCGCGACCACGTTTTTGTTCCAGGCCTTCTTGCGCATGCCGGGCGTGAAACGCAGCAGGCGCGGCTCGCCCAGCGGCTTGCCGTCCAGGTTGGCCAGCAGCGTTGCGGCGGCCTCGTCGTCGCCGAGACAGGCCCCGGCGTAGACGTGCCCGTTGCCGGTACGGTGCTGCAGCGGGATGCGCCACTGCCAGCCCGCCGCGCGCGCGGTCACGCGCGTGTACGGCGTCGGCGGGCCGACCTTCTCGCAGCCCACCGCCAGCGCGCGGTCGCAGGGCAGCCAGCGGGTGAAATCGGTGTAGCCGGTGTGCAGCGCCTGCTCGATCAGCAGGCCGCGAAAACCCGAGCAGTCGATGAACAGGTCGCCGGTGATGACCGTGCCGTTTTCCAGCACGACCGATTCGACGAAGCCGTCCTCGGCGCGCAGCCGGACCTGCTCGATCTTGCCCTCGGTGCGGCGCACGCCGCGCGCCTCGGCGTAGCCGCGCAGGAATTTCGCGTAGCGGCCGGCATCGAAATGGTAGGCGTAGCGGATGTCGGCCAGCGGCGAATTCGCCGGCACGTCGGTGGCCGACGGCATGAACCGGCCGCGCGGCGCGGCGGCGGTGTTCAGCGAGTACGCGCCGATGTCGGCGGCGAAGCCCAGCTGCCGCGCCTTGATCCAGAACTGGTGGAACGGCAGCAGGCTGACGTCGTGGCCGATCTTGCCGAATCCGTGGATGTAGCTGTCACCGAGCCGGCCCCAGTCGTTGAACTGGATGCCGAGCTTGAACGTGCCCTGGGTCTGCCGGACGAATTCGATGTCGTCGATGCCAAGCAGGTTGTTGAACAGCTTCAGGTGCGGCACCGTTGCCTCGCCCACCCCGATGATGCCGATCTCCTCGGACTCGACCAGGTGCACGTCGTAGTCGGCGCCCAGCACCTTGGCGCAGGCCGAGGCCGCCATCCAGCCGGCGGTGCCGCCGCCCACGATCACGATGGTTTTCAGAGGCTGCGAGGCAGACATCGGGGGAGTGCTCATGCCGGGATTCGGGCGGCGGACGCGGGCCGGACGGAAACCGGTCCCGTCTGCGGGGACCGGCTGCCGCGTGACGACGATGCCGCGAAGCGGGGCAGGCAGCAACGGGCGTACCCGTCGCTGCCTGCGTGCGGACTCAGAAGCTGACGCCCACGGTCACCTTCAGGTAGCGCGGGTAGCCCGAGATCTGGCCCAGCGGGTTGTAGCTGACCGGATACTGGTTGAGCACGCCGTTGCTGCCGAAGTTCTCGATGTAGCTGGTGTAGTTGTGCCAGTTGAAGACGTTGATGATGTCCAGCCGTGCGTAGGCGTTGTACCCGTAGAACTTGAAGTTCTTGGTGGCCTGCATGGAGAAGTCGCGGTAGCCCCAGATGCGTCCGCCGAGCAGGAAGCGCGAGCCTTGCGGCGTGGCAGCGATCGGAATGCAGCCGTTGTTGATCGGTCCGCCGTAGCAGGCCAGGTTGACGTCGGGGATCGGCGAGGCCAGGGTCAGGCGCGCACCGAGCGCGATGTCCCACGGCGCGCTGAACGTTCCGGCCAGCACCAGGCGCTGCTTGGCCACCGGTTCGGCGATGAAGGGATACGCCGCCGGGCTGGATTCATCGAAGGCGTACTGGTCATCCAGGCTGCCGTTGTCGTGGTTCCACTTGGCGTCGGTGTAGGTGTAGGCGATGGTGGCGCCCCAGCCCGACTCGCGCGTCCAGGGCTTGTCGGCCGACAGCAGCAGCTGGGTGGTGCGCGTCTCCTTGCCGTTGGTGCCGAGGATCAGCGGGCCGAAGCCGGGCAGTCCGTAGCTCCACGGCTGGCTGCCGTTCTTCCAGAACGAACCGTCCGGATAGCGGTTGCCGAGGTCGAACAGGAAGCCGTTGTAGCTGTTGATCCGCGCGATCGCCACGCTGGTGTTCCACTCGCCCACCTGGTTGCGCATGCCGAGGGTGAACTGGTCCGAGTACGGGGTCTTGAGGTTGTTCTGGATCATGTCCACCTCCTTGCCCGTCGTGGTGCCGGCCACCAGGGCCTGCAGCGCCTGGATGCCGTAGTAGGACGGGTTGAAGGTCAGGCAGGTCGGACTGGCGACGCAGGGTTCCAGCGGCGTATTGAAGAACAGCGTCGGCTGCGACAGCGCCGACTTGGTCTGCTCCAGCTGCAGGATGGTGAACAGGTTGCGGTCGTAGGCGCGCGAGTAGCCGCCGAAGATCACGTGCTTCTGGTCGCCATTGATGTCGAAGGCGAAGCCGAGGCGCGGCGCGAAATGCCATTTGGCGCTGCGGTTGTGGCCGTTGCTGATGTAGTTGTTGATGTTGACCCCGCCCAGCGCCAGGGTGTCGGCGTAGGTCACGCCGGGCGCCGCTCCGGGGGCCTGGCCGTTGAGCGCCGCGATCACATTGGCGGGCGTCACGTAGTTGAGGTAGGCCGGCGTGCGGTCGTAATCGCCGCGCACGCCCAGGTTGAAGGTCCAGTGCTCGTTGACCGTCCAGTTGTCCTGCAGGTAGGCGCCGATCATGGTGTTGTCGCTGACCGACACCGGGCTGGTGCCGGGTGCGGGCGAGCCGAACTGCACCTTGTAGGGGGTGCTCTCGGTGCCGGCGTTCGGGCTCACCGCGTAATAGAACAGCGCGTTGCTGTCGCCGGCGTCCTGCGCGGTCAGCTGCACTTTCTTGATGTCGAGACCGGTCTTGATGATGTGGTCGCCGTGCCACTCAAGTCCGTCGTAGGTGAAGTCGTCGCGCAGGCCCGGGCCGCGCTGGCCCTTGTTCTGCTGTGCCAGCGGCGAGTTGCCGGTCTGCAGGATGACCGCGTTCTGGTTGTTCGACGGCGTATAGGCGCTGCCGGCGCCCAGCACCACCGGCGTGGGCTGGAAGAACGCGTCCTCGTAGGTGAACTGCAGGCGATTGAACCAGTCGTAGCCGCTGCGATCCCAGCGCAGGTCGGCGGTCTTCTGGAAATTGACGGTGTTGAGTCCGGCCGAGGCCGTGGTCACGCCGCCGATGCCGCCCAGCGAGGTTTCGTTGCGAACGTGAGCCTCGAACACGAAGCGGTCGCGGCTGGTCGGCTCGTAGTCGAGCTTGCCGAACCAGTTGTTTTCCAGGAACGGCAGGTTGGCCGCGCCGATCTGCGATTGCGCGCTGGCCGGCAGCTGGCTGACGTACTGCGCGGACCCGGACGGTGCCACGGTCGTCGGGGTGTTGAACTTCTTGCCCTCGTAGGCGATGTAGAAGTGCATCCGGTTCTGCAGGATCGGTCCGCCGAAATCGAAGCCGTAATCCTTGTCGGTGGAGGGCGTCTTCTTGCCGGCCGCGCTCTCGGCCGGCGTCGCCGCGCGCATGCCGGTGCTGTTGAAGCTGACGAAGGCGTCACCGTGGTACTCGTTGGTGCCGGATTTGGTCAGGGCGGTGACCGCCGCGCTCGACAGCTGGCCGTACTCGGCCTCGTAGTTGGACGTGATCACGCGGTACTCGGCGATCGCCAACTGCGGGAAGGGGTTGCCCTGGCTGGCGTTCTGGCCGGCGATGCCGCCCTGCAGCACGTAGTTCTTCTGGCCGACGCCGTCGATGTAGACGTTCAGCGCGCTGCCGGCCTGACCGCCCGACTGCAGGCTGGTATTGCCGTTGGAGTCGCGCGCGAACACCATGCCCGGCACGGTGTCGGCGAACTGCAGGAAGTTGCGCGACGCCGCGGGCATGTTCTGGATCTGGTGCGTCGAGACGAACGCGCCCACCTGCGAGGTGTTGACGTCCTGCAGGTTGGCCGCGCTGACCTTGACGGTCGAGAGCTTGGTGACGTTGCCCGCCGGGGCCGCCGTGGTCAGGTCGAGGGTGGCCGTCGAGGCGACATTCAGCTTGATCGTGCGTTCGATGCCCTGCCCTGCGCTGACCTGGTAGGTGCCGGGCGGCAGGCCGAGCAGTGTGTAGACGCCCTTGCCATCGGCCTTGGTCTGGCGCGAGGCGCCGGTGGCGATCTCGCGGGCGGTGATCACTGCCCCGGGCGCGGCATGGCCGCGCAAGGTGGCATCCGCGCTCGCGGCGACCGAAACGGTCGGCGCGGCGACGAGGGTCGCCAGTGACGTGGCGATCAGGCTGGCAAGCAGCTTCTTCTTGAAAGTCTGTGGCGTTCTCATGGTTCCCCTGCCTTAGGTCGGGTTGGACGGTGCGGTGCGGGTCGGGCGGTGCTTCGCTGCAGCCGGCTTGATGCGTTCCACGGGGCCGGTCTGCACGCGTTTCTGATCGGGTTCGGCGGGTCGCGGGCTGCCGGCGTCCTGTCCGTGCATGCCGCAGGATGCACGGACCACCAGCTCCGGCTGCATCGTTTCGGTGGTCACCCTGCTTCCCTCGTGCTGGCCGACCGTGGCCAGCAAGCGCTGCAGCGCCCGTCCGCCCAGGTCGGCGATGCGCACGCGCACCGTCGTCAGCGCGGGCGTGATGTAACGGGCGACGGGAATGTCGTCGAAGCCGACCACGGCCATCGTGCGCGGCACTTCCACGCCCGACTGCGTCAGCGCGAACAGGCAGCCGATCGCCATGATGTCGTTGGCGGCGAAGATCACGTCCGGCCGGATCTGCCGCGCCAGGATCTGCTTGCCGGCACGGTAGCCGCCCTCCTCGGTGAAATCGCCGCGCAGGACCATTTCGTCCTGGTCGGGGCGCAGCTCGGCCATCGCGTTGCGGTAGCCCTGCAGCCGCGCGCGTGCATCCAGGTTGTCCTCGGGACCGGTCACGAAGGCAATCCGCTTGTACCCGCTGGCCACCAGATAGCGGACCATGCCGTAGGCGCCGCCGTAGTTGTCGATCAGCACGGCCGAGCAGCCTGCCTCGCTGATCACGCTGTTCATCAGCACCAGCGGGAAGCCACGCGGCAGATTGTTGGCGAGCATGCCGGCGTCCACGTAAGGCGACATCAGCAGCAGACCGTCGACCCGGCCCTGCATGCTGCGCAGCGCCGCGGCGGCCTCGGCGGCGTCACCGTGGGAACTGGAGACCAGCAGGTGCAGGCCACGCGCCCGTGCGCCGGCATCGATGCCGCGGATCAGCTCGGAGAAGAACTCACCGTGCAGGTCGGGCAGCAGCACGCCGATGCTTTCGGTGCGCCTCGTGCTGAGGCTGCGGGCGGCGCCATGCGGCATGTAATGGAGATCGGCCGCGGCCTGCTGCACGCGCTCGCGGGCCGAGGCGGTCACCGATGCATGCCCGTTGAGCGCACGCGACACGGTGGCGACCGAGACCCCCGCGCGCTTGGCAACTTCTTTGATCGTGGTCCCCACGCGGGCGCCCCCTGCGGCTTTCGCAGCATGTCATGGAGACGCAATGTAATCGGTTACACGGCTATTGCACGCTGCAGCGCAACGAAAACATAACAGCGGTGCCTGGCGTCGCGGACGCGACCGCCGCGAGCCGGCTCAGCGGCCGAGTTCAGCGACGAAATCGTAAACGTCGCCGCGATAGAACGAGCGCGTGAACTCCACTGCCCGGCCGTCGGCACGATAGGCGCGGCGTTCGATGTACAGCGCCGCGCTGCCCGCGGGCAGCTCGAGCAGTCGCGCCTGGCCGGCGTCCAGCGCGACCGCTCGCACCCGCTGCAGCGCGCGCACCGGCACGTGGCCTTCGCGCTCCAGCGCGTCGTAGAGCGAGTGACCCACCGCCGCCGGGTCGGCCAGCAGATCGTGCGGCACCGCGGTGCGTTCGACCACCAACGGTCGCTCGCCGGCGAAGCGCAGCCGGTAGAGCCGAACCACTGCCGCACCCGGCGACAGATCCAGCCCCATCGCCTCCTCGGGCGTCGCCGCGCCGACCGCGCGCTCCAGAAAGCGCGAGCGCGAGTCCAGCCCGCGCGCGCGCAGGTCGTCGGAAAAGCTGGTCAGCCGTGAAAACGACTTCACGATGCGTTCGGCGACGAAGGTTCCGGCCCCGCGTCGCTGGGTCAGCAGGCCGTTCTCGATCAGTCCGGCGATGGCGCGCCGCACGGTGACGCGCGAGACGCCGAGCTGCTGCGCCAGCACGCGCTCGCCGGGTAGCGCATCGCCGGACTTGAGCGCGCCGGCGTCGATCACCTCGCTGATTGCACGCTGCAGGCTCAGGTAAACCAGACCGCGCCCGGAGGCATCGGCGCGGCACTGGCGGCGAAAGGCTGCGGGCAAGGGCGGCTTCATACCAGAAGCATACCAACCCACGCCGCCATCGAACCGGGCGTGCCGAGTGCAGGCATCCTGGGCGCCGGCTTTGATCTATTGGTATGTTACTGGTATTGTCGTGACCGCCCCCACTCCCACGTCACCCGCCACGGAACGCCCCATGCAAGCCTTCGACCTGATCATCTTCGGCGGCACCGGCGACCTCGCCCGCCACAAGCTGTTGCCGGCCCTGTTCCAGCGCTTCCGCGATGGCCAGTTCGAGCCCGGGACGCGGGTGATCGCGGTCGCGCGCGAGGCGCTCGACGACGTCCGTTATCGCGACCAGGTGCGCGCCGGGCTGGCCGCCGCCGCGGCCGGGCACGAGGCCGAGCTGGAGTCCTTCCTGGAGTGCGTCGCCTACCAGGCCGTGGACGTGCGCGCAGATACCGGCTGGGATCAACTTGCGGCGCGCGTACGCGCGGCAGCCGCGCCGATACGCGTGTTCTACCTCGCCCTGCATCCGGACCTGTTCACCCCGGTCTGCGACCACTTGCGCGCGCTCGGCCTGCATGAAGGCGAGGCGCGCGTGGTGCTGGAAAAACCGATCGGCAGCAGCCTGGCCTCGGCCAGCGCGATCGCCGATGCCGTGGCGCGCACCTTCAGCGAGCGCCAGACCTTCCGCATCGACCACTACCTCGGCAAGGAGACGGTGCAGAACCTGGTGGCGCTGCGCTTCGCCAACGCCCTGTTCGAACCGCTGTGGAAGGCCGAGCACATCGACCACGTGCAGATCACCGTCGCCGAAACGGTCGGCGCCGGCGAGCGCGCGGCCTACTACGACCGCGCCGGCGCGATCCGCGACATGGTGCAGAACCACCTGCTCCAGCTGCTTTGCCTGGTGGCGATGGAGCCGCCGGTGTCGCTGACGGCCGATGCGATCCGCGACGAGAAACTCAAGGTGCTGCACGCGCTCAAGCCGATCGATGCGCGCAATGCCGGCGCCCTGACCGTGCGCGGCCAGTACCGCGCCGGGGCGATCGCCGGGCGCGCGGTCCCGGGCTATCTCGAGGAACTGGGCCGCGCCGATTCGCGCACCGACACCTATGTTGCGCTCAAGGCCGAGGTCGCCAACTGGCGCTGGGCCGGCGTGCCGTTCTACCTGCGCACCGGCAAGCGCCTGGGTGAGCGTGTGTCCGAGATCGTGATCAGTTTCCGCAGCGTGCCCTACTCGATCTTCGGCCGCGAGGCCGGCGAGCTCGCGCCCAACAAGCTGGTGCTGCGCCTGCAACCCGACGAGGGCGTCAAGCTGTGGCTGATGAACAAGGTCCCCGGACCAGGCGGCATCCGCCTGCGCCGCGTGCCGCTGGACATGAGCTTCGCCGCTGCCTTCGGCAGCCACCAGGCCGACGCCTACGAGCGCCTGCTGATGGATGTGGTGCGCGGCAATGCGATGCTGTTCATGCGCCGCGACGAGGTCGAAGCGGCGTGGCGCTGGATCGATCCGATCATCGCCGCCTGGACGCAGAGCGACGAAGCGCCCAAGCCCTACACCGCCGGCAGCGGCGGGCCGAGCGCCGCGGTCGCGTTGATCGAACGCGACGGCCGCACCTGGCACGAGGACGCATTCTGATGCCGGACAGCGTGCCCCCGCCCGCTCTGCGCTGGCACACGCGAGCCACGCTGACGGCCCTGGCGCCGGTGCTGGCGGATGCCGTCGCCGGCACGTTGCGGCACGCGCTGGCACGGCGCGATCGGGCCACGCTGGCACTCTCCGGCGGCACCACGCCCGGCCCGTTCCTGGCCGCGCTGGCGACGCACGCACTGGACTGGCCGCGGCTGATCGTCACCCTTGCCGACGAGCGCTGGGTACCGGCCGGCCACCCGCGCGCCAACGCGACCTTGGTGCGCGACATCCTGATGAAGCGCGCCGCGCCCGGCGCGGCGCGCTTCGTGCCGCTGTACGCCGCCGCGGCCACGCCCGAGGACGGCCTCGCCGCGGTGCGTGCCGGCATCGATGCGCTGCCGCTGCCGCTCGACGCGGTCGTGCTCGGGATGGGCGACGACGGCCACATCGCCTCGCTGTTCCCCGGCGGCGATCACCTCGCCGCCGCGCTCGACCCGCACGCTTCGGCGCGCGTGTTGCCGATGCGCGCGCCGGCCGCCGCCGAGCCGCGCATGACCCTGACCCTGCCGCTGCTGGCCGGCGCGCGGTCGGTGTTCCTGCTGATCACCGGCGCGACCAAGCGCGCCGTGCTCGAACGCGGCGTCGACGACGTCCGCCTACCGGTCCACGCGCTGCTGGCGCAGGCGCGCACCCCGATCGCCGTGTACTGGGCGCCCTGAATCCGGAGGAGCCGCATGAAACTGCACCCGACCCTGATCGCCGTCACCGACCGCCTGCGCGAACGCAGCCGCGTCACGCGCCAGGCCTACCTGGCCCGCATCGATGCGGCCCGGGGCGCCGGACCGAGCCGCGAACGCCTGTCCTGCGGCAACCTCGCCCACGGCTTTGCCGCCTGCGCCGCGCCCGACAAGGCCGCGCTGCGCGAGGGCCGCGGCGCCGACCTCGCGATCGTCACTGCCTACAACGACATGCTCTCGGCGCACCAGCCCTACGCGCGCTATCCCGAACTGATCAAGGCAGCCGCGCGCGCGGCCGGCGCCACCGCGCAGGTGGCCGGCGGCGTGCCGGCGATGTGCGACGGCGTCACCCAGGGCCGCGCCGGCATGGAGCTGAGCCTGTTCTCGCGCGACGTGATCGCGCTGTCGGCGGCGGTCGCGCTGTCGCACGACATGTTCGACGCCGCGCTGTTCCTCGGCATCTGCGACAAGATCGTGCCCGGCCTGCTGATCGCCGCGCTCAGCTTCGGGCACCTGCCGGCGCTGTTCGTGCCCTCGGGACCGATGCCCAGCGGCCTGCCCAACGAGGACAAGTCCAAGGTCCGCCAGCGCTACGCCGAGGGCAAGGCCACGCGCGCCGAACTGCTCGAGGCCGAGGCGCAGTCCTACCACGCACCCGGCACCTGCACCTTCTACGGCACCGCCAATTCCAACCAGATGCTGATGGAGATCATGGGCCTGCACCTGCCGGGGGCCAGCTTCGTCGCCCCGGACACGCCGCTGCGCGATGCGCTGACCGCGGCCGCGGTGCGTCGCGCGGCGGCGATCACCGCGCTGGGCGACGACTACACGCCGGTCGGTCAGGTGATCGACGAACGCGCCCTGGTCAACGGCGTGGTCGGCTTGCACGCCACCGGCGGCTCGACCAACCACCTGCTGCATCTGGTCGCGATCGCGCGCGCCGCCGGCATCGACCTGCGCTGGGAGGACTTCGACGCGCTGGCCGCCGCGGTGCCCCTGCTCTGCCGCATCTATCCCAACGGCTATGCCGACGTGAACCAGTTCCACCACGCCGGCGGCATGCCGTTCGTGATCGGCCAGCTGCTGGATGCCGGCCTGTTGCACGCCGACGTGCGCACCGTGGCCGGCGGCGGGCTCGATGCCTATCGCCGGGTGCCCGTGCTCGACGCGAACGCAGCGCTCGCGTGGCGGCCCGCGCCGCCGGCGAGCGGCAACCGCGGCGTGCTGCGCGCCGCGTCCGAGCCGTTCCGCGCCGACGGCGGCCTGCGCCTGCTCGATGGCAATCTCGGTCGCGCCATCATCAAGATCTCCGCGGTGCCCGAGGATCGGCTGCGGATCGAGGCCCCGGCGCGCGTGTTCGACGACCAGGACGAGGTGCGGCGCGCCTTCGAGCATGGCGAATTGGCGGGCGACTTCGTCGCGGTCGTGCGTTTCCAGGGACCGCGCGCCAACGGCATGCCCGAGCTGCACAAGCTCACCCCGACGCTGGGACTGCTGCAGGACCGCGGCCAGCGCGTGGCGCTGCTCACCGACGGGCGCATGTCCGGCGCCTCGGGACGCGTGCCGGCCGCCATCCACGTCACCCCGGAGGCCGCCGACGGCGGTGCGCTGGCCCGGCTGCGCGATGGCGACCTCATCCGCATCGACGCCGAGCACGGCGTGCTCGAAGCCTGCGTCGACGCCGCAACCTGGGCCGCGCGCGAGCCGGCCACGACCGACCCCACGGCGCATCAGTCGGGTATGGGGCGCGAGCTGTTCGGCCTGTTCCGCGCCGCGGTCAACCGCGCCGACCAGGGTGCCAGCCTCTTCGGAGTCATGTCATGAGCGACACCGGCACGCACGATCCGCAACACGGCCTCGAGGCCATCCTGCGCCGCGGCCCGGTGATGCCGGTGGTGGTGATCGACGATGCGGCACAGGCGCTGCCGCTGGCGCGGGCACTGCTGGCCGGCGGCATCCGCAGCATCGAGATCACCCTGCGCACGCCGGCGGCGCTGGGCGCCATCCGCGCCATCGCCGCCGGCGTCGACGGCATGGCCGTCGGCGCCGGCACCGTGCTCAGTCCCGCCGACCTGGAGGCCGCCGCACGCGCCGGCGCGCATTTCGCGGTGTCGCCCGGCAGCACGCCGGCCTTGCGGGCCGCGACCGCGGACCGGGCGCTGCCCTGGCTGCCTGGCGCCGCCACGGCCAGCGAGGTGATGGCGCTGCGCGAAGCCGGCTACCGCTTGCAGAAGTTCTTTCCCGCCGCCGCGGCCGGCGGCGTCGCGCTGCTCAGGTCGCTGCACGGGCCGCTGCCCGACGTCCGCTTCTGCCCCACCGGCGGCATCAGCGCCGAGACCGCGCCGGACTGGCTCGCACTGTCGGATGTCGTCTGCGTGGGCGGCTCCTGGCTGACGCCGGCCGACCGCCTGCGTGCGGCCGACTGGCGAGCGATCGAGGCTCTGGCGCGACAGGCCGTGGCGCTGCGCCGGTCATGAGCGGCGCATCCGAATCTGCGCGCGCCGCGGCGGGCCGCGCGATCGCTGTGCCTCAGCCGTGCCCGGCAGGCGCGGCACCGGCAATGAAAGCATCGATATGCCGGGCCAAAAGCGGCAGCACCCCGGGGTTGAGATAGAGCATGTGCCCGACCGGGTAATCGAACTCGTGCACCCGGCCGGCCAGCGCGGCGGCGGGCAGACCCATGTGGCGGATGGTGTAGTCGGTGGCGAAGAACGGCGTCGCCATGTCGTAGTAGCCGTTGTTGAGCATCAGCTGCATGCCCGGGTCGTTGTTCATCGCCCGCGCCAGCGCGGGCGCGACGTTGCGCGCCTGCAGGTTGCCCACGCCGCTGCCGACGCTGTTGAGCGGCGAGCGGTACTTCCAGCTCCAGGCCTTGAACACCTTGCCGCTGTCTTGCTTGTACAGATGCGCGCTGGTGTAGTGGAGATCGTCGCGCAGGTAGTGATCGAAGCTGGCAGCCAGCGCGCCCCAGATCGCGGTGGTGGTGGCTCCGGCGTCGCTGCGCCCGGGGACCGGCAGCAACGGCTGCAGTTCCGGCGCGGTGTAGCGCGCGTCGTAGCGCCCGGTCATCGATTCCGAGGCACCCAGCAGCCGGCGCATGAACACCGGCAGGGTCATGCGCAGATCCGCGCGCAGCCACAGCGCCGCCGGAATCCCGGTCAGCCGCGACAGGTGCGCGGCGATCCGGCTGCGCTGGGCCGGCGCCAGCGCACTGCCTTCGAACAGCGCCTGCTGATAGTCCGTGCCGGCGAACTGCTCGGCCGCCGACACCGCCGCCTGCAGGTTGGCCGGCTGCGGCTGCAGGCGATGGTGGTACCAGGCCACCGCCGCGTAGGACGGCAGATAAAGCACGTAGGGCAGATCATTGCCGGCGCTGAAGTTGATCGTCGGCAGGTCGAGCACGGTCGAGCACAGGATCACCCCGTTGACGTACACCCCCTTGGCCACCAGGTCCTGCGCCAGCACCGCCGAGCGCGTGGTGCCGTAACTCTCGCCGAGCAGGAATTTGGGCGAGTTCCAGCGATCGAAGCGGGTGATGTAGCGCTGGATGAACTGGGCGTAGGCGCTGGCGTCGCCGCTGATGCCGTAGAACATCTTGGGCGTGCCGGCGCCCGCGAGGCGGCTGTAGCCGGTGCCGATCGCGTCGATGAAGACCAGGTCGCTGGTCTTGAGGATGCTGTCGTCATTGTTGACCAGCCGATAGGGCGGCTGCTGCGCCTGCGAATCGCCGGGTGCCGGCCAGACGATGCGGCGCGGGCCGAAGCCGCCGATGTCGACCAGGGCCGAGGCGAAGCCCGGGCCGCCGTTGTAGGCGAAGGTGACCGGGCGGGCCGCCGCGTCGTGCACCCCATCGCGGGCATAGGCGATGTAGAACACGCTGGCGGTGGGCTGGTGCTTGGCGTTGTAGAGCAGCAGCGTGCCGGCCGTCGCGGTATAGGCGATGCGCTGACCGTCGATCACGACGTGGTGATGGCTCACCACCGCCCGCTCCTTCGGCACCGGCAGCAGCTTGACCGGCTTGGCGGTTGCCGTGCCGGCCGCGGGGGGCGCCGGCGCCGCCGCCGAGGCGGCCGCGGCGATCACAAGACAAGCACTCACGACGACGAACCGATGAAAACGCATGGCGGGCTCCCGGCAGCGGACCGGCAGACCGCGCCGGGCACCTGACTGCGACCGCGGTCCGGCATCGTTGTTCCCCGGGCGCAGGAAACCCGGTCCGCCGGCCTGGCGCGGAATGCTCCGGGGCGTTGTCGCGACGCCGGTGCCTGCTTCGGAAGCCCGCGGCGTCACCGGGACCGCCGCGGCGGCGACCGACCCTTGCCGAGGCTCGCCGGCCCGAAACCGTGCGGCAGCAATTGCGCGATGGTGAACGCCTGCACGTGCGACAGATCGTGACTGCAGCACAACACGCGGATGTCGCGCCGCGCGCGGTGCCCGGCTTCCAGGATCAACTGCCGGCAGCGGCCGCACGGCGTCACCACGGCCGTGGTCTGCACCGCGCCGGAAGCCAGTCGGCGCCCGGTCACCGCGATCACCTGCACGGCGTCGCCCGCGCCGGCCCCGTTGGCTGCGGCCAGCGCCCCCACCTCGGCGCACAGCGTCATGCCGTAAGCGGCGTTCTCGACATTGCAGCCCGTGTACACGGTGCCGGCGCGCGTGCGCAGGGCCGCGCCCACCGCATAACCCGAATACGGCGCGTAGGCGTGTTCGGACGCCGCCAGCGCAGCCTGTGCCAGCGCACGGTCATCCGCATCGAGCGTGGCGAGTGTCCGGGTTGCAGCCACCAGTCCTGC
Organism: Pseudomonadota bacterium; assembly: GCA_021777635.1. The sequence continues at coordinate 3,833 of JAJYDI010000016.1, read as the reverse complement.
TCCTTCCGAGGTGCCCGGCGGCGCCGATGGACCGCTCGAGCGCGATGCCGGCTGCGCTGTTCTCGTGCAGGGCCGGGCCGATTCGGCACTATCCGGCACCGGCCCGTCCTTGCCACCTTACGATGTCGTCAGTCTACGCGTGACCGCCCACGCGCAGACCGTCCGGAGCGATTGCCCGCCCCGATCCCGGCCGGGCACGGTGCGGATCGGGTTGGCGATCGCAGCGCCGCCGGCATGGCATCCTCCTCCGCACGATCGCGGATGCCGAGCCGGGGCGGCCGCAGGCGCGCGCACCGTCCATACCGGTCATTGCCGCTGCCGTTCACGTCCGCTAACGTCGCTCCCTTCGCCGCATCACCGTCCTGCGCGGCGGTGCTCATCCACCCGGAGTCCGAGCGATGCCGAACGCAGCCCCTGCCTTCCCTTGCCGCAGCCGTTGGCCGAACGCCGTGCTGGCAGCCTTGCTGGTCGTATCGAGCGCGACCGTCGCGGCCGCGACCGCGCCGTCGTTCCTCGACGGCAAGCTGGCCTGGCGCAGCATCGGACCGGATATCGGTGGCCGTGTCGTCGCCGTGGCCGGCGTGCCCGACCAGCCCGATCGCTTCTACATGGGTGCCGTCGACGGCGGCGTCTGGACCAGTGATGACGACGGCATCACCTGGCACAATCTCACCGACGGCAAGTTCCCGTCGGCGAGCGACAGCATCGGCGCGATCGCGGTCGCGCCGTCGAACCCGAAGGTGATCTACGCCGGCACCGGCGAGAGCGACATCCGCGGCGACATGATCACCGGTGACGGCGTGTTCCGCTCCGACGACGCCGGCAAGACCTGGCGCGCGGCGGGCCTGGCCGACACCCACACGATCAGCGCGATCGTGGTCGATCCGAAAAACCCCGACGTGGTCTACGCGTCATCCATGGGTCACGTGTTCAAGCCCAACGCCGAGCGCGGCGTGTTCAAGTCGGTCGACGGCGGCAAGACCTGGAGCAAGATCCTCTACGTCGATGCCCGGACCGGCGCCATCGATCTGGTGATGGACCCGAAGGACCCGGACGTGCTCTACGCCGCGATGTGGCAGGCCTACCGCCGGCCGTGGACGCTGCAGGACGGCGGCCCCGGCAGCGGCCTGTACAAGAGCACGGACGGCGGCGCGCACTGGAGCGAGATCTCGCGCCACGCCGGCTTTCCGCAGGGCACGCTGGGACGCATCGGCGTCAGCGTCGCGGCCAGCGATCCGAGCGTGGTCTACGCGATCGTGCAGGCGAAGGGCGGCGGCGTGTTCCGCTCCAGCGATGCCGGCGCGACCTGGGCGCGGGTGAACTCGAACTGGAGCCTGCGCCAGCGCGCGTTCTACTACATGAGCCTCTACGCCGACCCGACCGACGCCAATACGGTGTACGTGCCCGAGGTCGATGCGCTGTGGGTCTCGCATGACGGCGGCAAGACCTTCGCCAAGCTGCACACGCCACACGGAGACAACCACATCGTCTGGATCAACCCGCACGATCCGAAGTTGTTGCTCGAAGGCAATGACGGCGGCGCCACGGTGTCGATCAACGGCGGCAAGTCCTGGAGCACGGAGCACAACCAGCCGACCGGGCAGTTCTATCACGTGGCGCTGGACGATCAGTTCCCGTTCCACGTCTACGGGGCGCAGCAGGACGAGGGCTCGTTCGAAGGTCCGAGCGCGATGCCCGGCGGCTCGATTCGGCCCGGCGCCTGGCATACCGTCGCGCTTGGCGAGAGCACCTTCGTTGCGCCCAAGCCGGGGGATCCGGACGTCACCTATGGCAGCGACTACTACACGCTGATGCAGCGCTACAACATGAAGACCGGCGAGCGGCGCTCGGTCAGTCCGGATGCGGTGTACCTCGACGGCGTGTCGTCGGCGGAGATGAAATACCGCTTCGGCTGGACCCACCCGATCTTCTTCTCGCCCGACGACCCGAAGGAGCTGCTGATCGCGTCGCAGTACGTGATGAAGAGCAGCGACGGCGGTCGGACCTGGGTGCGCATCAGCCCCGACCTGACGCGCAACGATCCGAAGACCGAGGGACCGAGCGGCGGGCCGGTCGATCTCGACCAGACCGGCGCGGAAGTGTTCCCGGACATCTCCGCCCTTGCCGTCTCGCCGGTCGACTCGCACGTGATGTGGGCCGGTTCCCAGGATGGACTGGTGCACGTCACGACCGATGCGGGCGGGCATTGGCAATCGGTGACACCCGCGGCGCTGACGAAGTGGGCCGAGATCACGTCGATCGAGCCCTCGCACGTCGCCGCCGGCACCGCGTATCTGACCGCCTCGCGCTACCTGTGGGACGACTTCCATCCCTACGTGTTCGAGACCACCGATTACGGCGCGCACTGGACGCCGATCACCACGGGCCTGCCCGCCGACCAGTACGCCTTCGTCGTGCGCCAGGATCCGAACGACGCCCGGCTGCTGTTCCTCGGCACCAGGAACACGGTGTACGCCAGCTTCGACGGCGGTGCGCACTGGCGGCCGTTGGGGATGAACCTGCCTCACGTCCAGGTCCGCGACCTCGCCGTCAACGTGCGCCAGGGCGATCTGGTCGCCGCCACGCACGGGCGCTCGTTCTGGATCCTCGACAATCTGGCGCTGCTCGAGCAGCTGACGCAGGCATCGGCGTCACCCGCCGATGCGCCCCGTCTGTACGCGCCCGAGACGGCGTGGCTCAGCAACGCCTACGGGCAGGACGATCACGCCAAGTACCACGGCCCGTACGGCACCAATCCGCCGTTCGGCGCGACGGTGTTCTTCCGCATCCCGGCGCGCTACGACGGCAAGGTGCCGGTGACGCTGAGCTTCGTCGATGCGCAGGGGCAGGTGGTGCGCCGATTCACGCTGCACCGGAAGGTCACGCAGCCGAAGCTCACCGCGACCGTCCGCGACAACCTCGCACCATCGACAGCGCTGCGGATCGCCCGGGAGAAGCTCACCGCGATCGCGCCGGGCATGAATCGGCTGCAGTGGAATCTGCGTTACGGCGACGCGACCGACGTGACCGGTTTCGAACCGCCCGAAGAAACCGACGGCCTGACCGCCGACGCGCGCGGTCCGGTCGTGAATCCGGGACGCTATACCGCCGTCCTCGACTACGGCGGACAGACCTTCCGGCAGACCTTCGAGGTGGCCCTCGATCCGCGCCTGCGCACGACGGCGGCGGCGCTGCAGCAGCACCTGGCGCTGGAACTGCGCATCCATGCGGCGGTGGGCGAGCTCGACCGCAACATCAACCAGGCGATCGCCATGCGCCGCCAGCTGCTGGAGGCGATCGCGCGGCATCGGCTCACCGGATCGAAAGCGAAGGACGCGCTCGCGGCGCTGGACCATGCGCTCGATCAGGTCGTCCAGCTCGACATCCGCTCGAGCGAGGGCGACGTGCTGCACGAGATGCGCGTGCGCAGCTTCCTGGCGTACCTGCAGGCCGACGTCGGGCTTTCCTACACGACGCCGACGGCAGCACAGATGGCCGCGTTCGATCGTCTCGATCGCCAGGCGCATGCTGGCGAGGGCAAGCTGCAGGAGGCCGTCGCGCAGGGCAAGGGCCTGTTGTAGGTAAATCTCGGCGCAGTGGGTCGGCGATCTTCGGGTTGTCGATCCAGCGCGTCGCTGCATGGCCGGCCGGGATGGCACGATGGTCGGCCCAACTCCGCGCAAGACTGCGAGGCGTCGCTTCCCTGGAAGTTGGCGGAGAGGGAGGGATCAGCTCGGCTCATCCTGAGCCTCACCCCTCGCGCGCAGCGCTCGGGGCCGCCTGCGGCGTCCGCATGCGCTCCGGGCGCATGCGTCGAACCGCGAGGATTCTCA
>JAJYDI010000132.1 GCA_021777635.1 Pseudomonadota bacterium | reverse complement strand
CGCGCCTTGCCCAGGTGGCGCAGGTCGATGCCGCCGATGAGGACGCTGCCTTCATCCGGATCGAGCAGGCCGAGGAGGATCTTGGCCAGCGTCGTCTTGCCGCAGCCGGACGGCCCGACGATGGCGACGGATTCGCCCGCGGCGATGTGCAGGTCGAGGCCCTTGACGATCCACGGTTCGCCGGGGGCGTAACGGTAGCTGACGCCGCGCAGTGCGATGTCCGCCTCGGGCTGCGGGCCGGCATAGGGGGTATCCACGTGCCGCTCCGGCGCGGTGAGCACGATGTCAGCCAGGCGTTCGCCCTGCAGACGCAGCAGCTTGAGGTCAACCAGATAGTTGATCAGGCCGGCGCCGCGTCCGGTGAATTGATCGCTGTAGGCAACAAAGGCCATCAGCATGCCGGCGCTGAGGCTGCCGTCGAGCACGCTGATCGCGCCGATCCAGATCACGGCGATACGTTCGATGCCGAACACCAGGCTGTTCAGACTGCCGAACAGCAGGCTGTAGCGCTGCACCTCGATGTTGCGGTTGGCCGTCTCGGTGGCGGCGTTGAGGTAGCGCCCCGCGTGATGCGCCGCGCGGTGGTAGAGGCGAATCGTCTGCGCACCGCGCACCGACTCGAGGAACTGCGATTGCTGCCTGGCGGCCGCCACGATCGAGCCGAGGTTGGCCTCGCGGAACACCCGATACGACAGGGCGCGCAGGCCGGCATACAGGGCGAAGGCGAGCAGCGTCAGCGCCGCCAGCGTCCTGCTGTAGATCAGCATCATCGCCAGGGTGAGCACGGCCATCAGGCCATCCAGCACCACCTCGACCGCGCGGGTCGTTAGCGTGTTCTGGATGACATTCATGGCCCCGAAGCGCGAGGTGATGTCACCCAGATGGCGTTTGGCGAAATAGTCCTCGGGCAGCTTCAGCAAGTGGCCGAAGAGGTTGCCGCTCCAGGCCAGGTTGAGCGAGGTACCGAGCCACATGACCACCCAGTTGCGCAGCGCCGATACACCGACCTGCAGCAGCGTCAACAGCAGAAAGCCCACGCCGAGCAGGGTCAGCAAACCGCGGTCGCCGCCCGCCAGCACCTGGTCAAGGACGGTCTGCACGAACAAGGGACCGGCGAGGGCAAACAGCTCGAGCACCAGCGCGAGGCCCAGCACCTGCGCGAGCGCGGCGGGCAGTCCTTGCACCCGCCCCAAGAGCTGCCGCAATGCCAGCGGCGGCTCGGATTTTTTGCGTTCGAAACGCGGCGTGGGCGTGAGCTCCAGCGCGATGCCGGTGAATTGTCTGGACACTTCACTGAATCGCACTCGACGCTCGCCGACGGCGGGGTCATGCAACTCGATGCGATCGCCGACGACACGCTTGAGCACGACGAAATGGTTGAGGCCCCAGTGCAGGATGCAGGGCGTGGCCAGCTGGCCGAGTTCCTCGAGCTCGAGCCGCAGGGGGCGACTGGCCAAACCGAGCGCATCGGCCATCTCGATCAGCCGCGCCAGCGTGGCGCCCTTGAGCGAGAGCGAAAACCGCTGTCGCAAGCCCGTCAACTCCACGGCGTGACCATGAAATCCAGCCACCATGGCCAGGCAGGCCAGGGCGCATTCGGCGGCTTCGGTTTGCCGAACCACCGGCAGTCGCCGTCGCCAGCCGAATTGCAGCGGCGATGCCGTGGCATGTACCGCCATGACGCTGCCATCGCCGCCGGCAACTTGCACAGATGCGTTGGCCGGCTTCATCGCGTGGCCCCTTGGCTCGTGACCGCTTTTGCCGCGTCGCCGGGAAGCCCTTGCGCGAAGCCATACAGGGGCTCGAACACCCATTCGAGCAGACGCCGGCGCTCCAGCATCAGATCGGCTTCGAGGGCCATGCCGGATTTCAACGTTTGCTGTCGGCCGTAGGCGATGACGTGCTGATGGTCGAGGCGGACGCGGACGCGGTAGAGCGCCTCGGGCGGGACTTGTCCACCCAACAACGCACCGACCTCGGCCTGGGTCAGCGCGTTTTGCGTCACCTGCTGGACCGTCCCTGCCTGCAAACCGAACTTTTGATAGGCGTAGGCGGCATAGTGGATCGCCACGCGTTGGCCGGGGCGCACGAATCCCGCCGCGTGACTGGGAATCAGCAGCTGCGCCTCGAGCGCCGAGCCCCTGGGCACGATGGCGAGCAGCGCCTGTCCCCCGGCAACCGCCTGCCCCGCGGCTACCAGCACGGCCGATACGCGACCGCTTTGCGGCGCGCGCAGTACAGCGGCACGGTCGGCTTCGACCTGGGCCATGGACTGCCCGATGCCCGCGCGTTGACGCTCCAGGGCGCTGCGCTGACTGGCGAGGGTCAGTGGCAGCTGCGCGCGCTGGTCTTCCGTTGCAGCCAACTGCTGACGCAGCTCGATCAACTGTCGATCGAGCGCCCTGACCTGGGCCTCGGTTTCCAGCTTGGCGGCCTGCTGCCGAGCCACCTCAAACGCGGAGATGTAACCCTTGGCGCCCAACGGCGCGATACGGGCCAGCAAGGCAGCGCTGTTGGCTGCCTGCTGGCGGGCCAGATCGCGTTGCGCACTCATCGCGCTCAATTGCGCGCGCAGCAACGTCGCGCGGTGCTCCAATCCGGCGCCTTGCTGGATCTCGAGCCGGTTCAGGTCATCAAGATCAACACCAAGCCGCACCTGCTGCGCGCGCAGCTGTGCCATCACTGTGCCAGCCGTATCCCCGGCGAGGCTCTGCCGCTCGGTGGAGACGACGGCCAGCACCTGGCCCGCGTGCACCTCCTGTCCCTCCCGAACATCGAGGCGCTGCACCCGGCCCGGAGCCGGGGCGGTCATCGTCTGCAGACCCAGAACCGGCGCCAGCGCACCGCTGACGCGCACCCGGCGCGTGTACTCGCCGAGCGCTGCAAAGGAGGAAAGTGCTACCGCGAGCCCGATCGCGCCAAGGACCAGTATGCGGGCGGTCAACGGCGTGACCAGACGGATATCACCCAGCCCATGCTGCTGCCTGGCTTCCAGCGCTTCGTCCCGAAACAGCGGCGATGGACGACGCATCCCTCGACCCCAGATCGCGACGGCTTCACCACGCCGCCTCCGTCATGAAACGTATTCCTCCTCCAATGCGTTTCAAATGCGCGAAGTCGTAAAGTTGCGTAGCTCGCCCCCTTTCCGATCTGTCGGCCCGGGACGACAAGGCTGTTTGCAATTTGCACGCGCGCTGTACACAAATGTGGATGGGCGCCACGCGTCAGACGGATGTCGCGACACGCTCCGCCAAGCCCCGAAACTGCAGCGCCTCGGCCAGATGCGCACGGCCGACACCGATCTGGCCGCCGTCGAGGTCGGCGATGGTGCGGGCGACGCGCAGCACGCGGTGGTAGCCGCGTGCGGACAGGTCCAAGCGCTCGGCGGCGCGCTCGAGCAGGGCGCGTTCGGCGGCGCCCAGCCCGCAGTCGCGCTCGATCGCGCGGGCGCCGAGTTCGGCGTTGGCACGGCCGCCACGCGTGTGCGCGAGCTGGCGCGCGGCGATCACCCGCGCACGCACGGTGGCGCTGTCCTCGTCGTGCGGCCCGCGCGGTGCGCCGAGATCGGCCAGTGCCACGCGCGGCACCTCGACCTTGATGTCGATGCGGTCGAGCAGCGGGCCGGAGACGCGGCCTCGGTAGCGCGCGATCTGCTCGGGCGTGCAGCGGCAGCGCCCGCGCGGATCGCCGGCGTAGCCGCAGGGGCAGGGGTTCATCGCCGCGACCAGCTGGAACTGCGCCGGAAACTCGGCCTGACGCGCGGCGCGCGAAATGGCAATGCGTCCCGATTCCAGCGGTTCGCGCAGCACTTCGAGCACATGGCGGTCGAACTCCGGCAGCTCGTCCAGGAACAGCACGCCGTGGTGGGCCAGCGAAATCTCGCCCGGCCTCGGCAATGAGCCGCCACCGACCAGCGCCACCGCCGACGCGGTGTGGTG
>JAJYDI010000131.1 GCA_021777635.1 Pseudomonadota bacterium | reverse complement strand
GCTGATCCACGCCGCGACCATGGTCACCGCCGGCATCTTCATGGTGGCGCGGATGTCGCCGCTGTTCGAGCTGTCGAACACCGCGCTCAGCTTCGTGCTGGTGATCGGCGCCACGACCGCGCTGTTCACCGGCCTGATCGGCATCGTGCAGAACGACATCAAGCGCGTGATCGCCTACTCGACGCTGTCGCAACTCGGCTACATGACGGTGGCGCTGGGCGTGTCTGCCTATTCGGCGGCGATCTTCCACCTGATGACGCATGCCTTTTTCAAGGCCCTGCTGTTCCTCGGCGCCGGCAGCGTGATCATGGCCATGCATCACGAGCAGGACATGCGCTACATGGGCGGCCTGCGCCGGTACATGCCGATCACCTACCTGACGATGTGGGTGGGATCGCTGGCGTTGTGCGGCATCCCGCCGTTCGCCGGCTTCTATTCCAAGGACGCGATCATCGAAGCGGTCGCCGATTCGCAGCGCTGGGGCTCGGGCTATGCCTATGTGTGCGTGCTGGCCGGCGTGTTCGTCACCGCGACCTACACCTTCCGCCTGATGTATCTGACCTTTCACGGCCGCGAGCGCTTCGTGGTCAAGGCGCCGCACGATCACGTCGCGCAGGGCGATCACGATCACCACGAGCCGGGCGTGCTGTCGCATCCGCCGCACGAGTCGCCGTGGGTGGTCACGCTGCCGCTGGTGCTGCTGGCGATCCCCTCGCTGCTGATCGGCGCGTTGACGGTCCGGCCGCTGCTGTTCGGCGATTTCTTCGCCGGTGCGATCAGCGTGGCGCCCGGCGGTGTGCTGGCGACCATGGCGACGCACTTCCACGGCGTGCTCGCCTACACGCTCGATGGTTTTCTCGGCGCGCCCTTCTGGGTGGCCGCCGCCGGCATCCTCGCCACCAGCTATGTCTATCTCTTCAATCCCGCGCTCGCCGGGCGCATCGCCGGGCTGCTGGGCGGGTTCTATCGCCTGCTGTGCAACAAGTTCTATGTCGACGAGGCCTTCTACAACATCTTCGCGCGCGGCGGCCTGCGGCTGGGTCGCGCGTTCTGGCGCGGCGGCGACGAGGGCCTGATCGACGGCGCGGTCGTCAACGGCTCGGCTTCGCTGGTCGAGCGCATCGCCGGCACCGCGCGCGCGCTGCAGTCGGGATTTCTCTATCACTACGCCTTCGCCATGATCATCGGCCTGATCGTCCTGCTCGCGGGCTACGTGCTCGTGGGTCACGCCTGAGTCCGCACAAGGAAGCCCACCGACGATGTCCTCCTGGCCCCTGCTGAGCCTTCTCGTCTGGTTGCCGATCGTCGGCGCGCTGCCGGTGCTGCTGGCCGGTGCCCGCCGTCCGCGGGCGGCGCGCTGGATCGCGCTGCTGGTTTCGCTGGCGACCTTCGCCGTCAGCCTGCTGATGCTGCACGGCTTCAACGCCGACAGCGGCGCCATGCAATTCACCGAGAGCCGCGTCTGGATCGCGGCGCTCAATGCGCACTACGCGCTGGGCGTGGACGGCATTTCGGTCGCGCTGATCCTGCTGACCACCTTCACCACCATCCTGGTGATCGTTGGCGCCTGGGAGGTGATCCAGGACAAGGTGCACCAGTACATGGCGGCGATGCTGGTGCTGGAGGCGCTGATGCTCGGCGTGTTCTGCGCACTGGATGCACTGCTGTTCTACGTGTTCTTCGAGGCCATGCTGATTCCGATGTTCATCATCATCGGTGTCTGGGGCGGCCCGCGGCGCGTCTACGCGACGATCAAGTTCTTCATCTACACCTTCCTTGGTTCGATCTTCATGTTGATCGGACTGATCTATCTCTATCTCAAGGCCGGCACCTTCGATATCGCCACCCTGCAGGCGCTGCGCCTGACGCTGCCCGAGCAGACGTGGCTGTTCTTCGCCTTCCTGCTGGCGTTCGCGGTCAAGGTGCCGATGGTGCCGGTGCACACCTGGTTGCCGGATGCCCATGTCGAGGCGCCGACCGGCGGTTCGGTGGTGCTGGCGGCGGTGATGCTGAAGATCGGCGGATACGGATTCATCCGCTTTTCGCTGCCGATCACGCCGGATGCGTCGGCGCATTACGCCTGGCTGGTGATCGCGCTGTCACTGGTCGCGGTGGTGTACATCGGCTACGTCGCGTTGGTGCAGGAGGACATGAAGAAGCTGGTGGCCTATTCCTCGATCGCGCACATGGGTTTCGTCACCCTCGGCCTGTTCATCGTCTTCGCCCTGCTGCGCAGCAGTCCCGACGGCGTGATGGCTAGCCTGGGCGTGCAGGGCGCGATGGTGCAGATGATCTCGCACGGCTTCGTCTCGGGTGCGATGTTTACCTGCATCGGTGTCATGTACGACCGCCTGCACACGCGCCAGATCAAGGACTACGGCGGGCTGGTCAACGTGATGCCGTGGTTCGCCGTGTTCATGGTGTTCTTCGGCATGGCCAATGCCGGGCTGCCCGGCACCTCGGGCTTCGTTGGCGAGTTCATGGTGATCCTGTCCAGCTTCGCGGCCGACCCGTGGATCGCGCTGGTGGCCGCGTTCACCCTGATCATCGGTGCCGCCTACACGCTGTGGCTGGTCAAGCGCGTGGTTTGGGGTGAAGTGACGCGACCGCAAGTTGCCGCGATGAAGGACATCAACGCGCGCGAGGCCTTCGTGCTCGGCGCGTTCGCGCTGGCGGTGCTGGCGCTGGGCGTGTGGCCCGAGCCGCTGGTCCACCTGATGAATGCTTCCGTGACCGGGCTGGTGCAGAAGCTCGCGCTGAGCAAGGTCTGAGGACGCTCCATGCCGAACTTGAACGATATCCTGACCCTGCTGCCCGAGGCCTACCTGACCGGCGCGATCTGCGTGCTGCTGCTGCTCGATGCCTTCATCAGCGAGCGCCAGCGCGCGGCCGTGCACTGGCTGACCCTGCTGGTGCTGGGCATCACGGCTCTGCTGGTGATCAGCGGGCAGATGCAGGGCACGGCGAGCGCCTTTGGCGGGATGTATCTGCGCGACCCGCTGGCCGAGATCCTCAAGCTCGCGGCGATCGCGGTCACCGCCATCGTGTTCCTGCTGGCGCGACCCTACATCGAGGACCGCCGCATCGCCTTCGGCGAGTTCCACACCCTGACCCTGTTCGCGCTGCTCGGCGTGATGCTGCTGGTCTCCGCCGGCAGCCTGATCATGATCTATCTGGGTCTGGAGCTGCTGACGCTGTCGTCCTACGCCCTGGTCGCGCTCAACCGCGATTCGCCGCTGTCCTCGGAAGCGGCGATCAAGTACTTCGTGCTCGGCGCGCTGTCTTCGGGCCTGCTGCTGTACGGCATGTCGATGATCTACGGCGCCACCGGCACCCTCGATCTCAATGTCATCCGCATGATGGTGCCGATGACTCCGCATCACGGCCTGCTGGTGTTCGGCCTGGTGTTCCTGATCGTCGGCATCGCCTTCAAGTTCGGCGCCGCGCCGTTCCACATGTGGCTGCCGGACGTCTACGAGGGGTCGCCGACCGCGGTGACGGTATTCATCGGCTCGGCGCCCAAGCTGGCCGCGGTCGGCATGGCGCTGCGCCTGCTCGACATGGGCCTGCCGGAACTGCTGCGCGACTGGCAACCGATGCTGGCGGTGCTGGCGGTGCTGTCGCTGGCGATCGGCAGTCTGCTGGCGATCGTTCAAACCAGCCTCAAGCGCATGCTGGCGTACTCGACCATCGCGCACATGGGCTATCTGTTCCTCGGCCTCGCTGCCGGCACCGCCTTCGGCAACGCGGTGGCGGTGTTCTACGCGATTGCCTACGCGCTGATGGCCACTGCCGCCTTCGGCATCATCCTGGCGCTGTCGCGCGCCGGCTTCGAGGCCGACCAGATCGACGACCTCAAGGGGCTGAACCAGCGCTCGCCGTGGTTCGCCGGGCTGATGGCGATCACGATGTTCTCGCTGGCCGGCGTGCCGCCGCTGTTTGGTTTCTTTGCCAAGCTGCTGGTGCTGCAGGCGGCCATCAGCGCCGGCATGCTGTGGC